>NZ_JAOUSE010000002.1:0-177288 GCF_025660415.1 Pallidibacillus thermolactis | reverse complement strand
AATCAAAGTCTATGGCTTGTTCAATCTTCCTTACCAAATGATCTTCTGGAACCAATTGATCAAGAGCCACCATTTCCAATTGATTTCGATTATTGTCTGTACGCTTCGATAACATCCTAAATTTCCCCCGTTAACCAAGAATTCTATCCCTATTATACAAAAAAAACCTGTAGATTTGGCCACTAGTTAGGGACTTTGTCTACAAGCTGGAAGGGAGGAAATAACCTCCCTTCTTTTTTATACAGATTTATATCACTTCGATATCATTTTAGTAATATTCTATTTACATTTCTAAAACAAGCACCAATTTTTACAAAAAGTATAGTATCATTACTTGTTGAAAGGAGCGTCAAATATTTCCAGCATTTTAATTGAATAAAAAAAGTAAATAAGAAAAGTTTACCATTTGTATCGGAATCGGTCGCAAACTTGTGTTATAATAAAATAAGACCAAAAAAATAGTATAAAAGTTCTATACATAATTTCTACCTATGGAATTAAAATTAATCATATTAACCTCTATAAATTAGGTGAGGTGCAAAGCTTGGCAAATAAAGTTGTTTCAATTGAAGATCGGATTCCGAAGTTAAAAGAACAACGGAAGAAAAAGGCGAACCGTAGAATTGTTACTCTTTTGTTATTGTTTCTTATGTTAATTATTTCTATTCTTTATTTCCAATCACCATATAGTAAAATTGGTGAAATCCATGTAACAGGGAATCAATTAACACCCACAAAAGAGATTATCGAGACGAGTAATTTAACGGATAAAACCGTCCTATTTAATTTAAATAAAAAAGACATTGCAGAACGGATTTTAACTTTGCCAGCGATTGAAAAAGTTGAAATATCGATCCGATTTCCAAATCGAGTAAATGTCCATATAACCGAGCATGAAATGATCGGCTATATGCATGAAAATGGATCGACGTATCCATTTTTGGAAAACGGGATTGTAGTTAAAACCGATACAAATGACGTACCAGAGATTGGTCCGGTCTTAGAAGATTTTAATGATGAGAAAATACAAAGTATGCTTGCAGAACAATTAAAGCAAATGCCTGAAGAAATTCGGAATTCTATCTCAGAGATCATTTATACTCCAAAAAAGACAGATGAATACAGTATAAATGCATTTATGAATGACGGGAACGAGGTGCGTGCTACACTCCGTACCTTTGCAGAAAAAATGAAATACTATCCTACTTTTGTGAAACAATTAAATCCAGAAGATAAAGGCATAATTGATATAGAAGTAGGGGCTTTTTTTAAATCGTTCCAATCAGAAATCACAGATCAAAATGCGGAAAAAAATCAAAATGACGCTTCAGATCTTCAATAAGGGAAAATCAACCATCTGAAAATAAGTGAAAATATAGAAAGAAAGTGTAGATGAAATTGAAGAAAAATCGGATTGTTCTATCAATCGTTTTTTTAGTACTAGGTTTTATGTTGAGTTTTTCCTATCAATTGACGAAAACGAATGAGGAACATGTCGTCATTAACGATAAAGAATGGGAGCGGAACACTCAGTTACAAAATCAACTGAATGAACTTGAAGAAAAGAATATACGTTTGCAGGAAGAGCTTTCTCAAAAACAAGAAAAATTATTTGAACTAGAAGCGAGTGTAGTTGAAGATGAAAAAGTCCTTGGTGATTTAGCAAAGAAAGTTGAAAAATTGCGAATGATTCTTGGACAAGTTGCTGTTCGAGGTGAAGGTGTAATTGTAACACTAGATGATGGAACCGTTGATTCGAACGCAAGCGATATTAGTAGCTACATCGTTCATGAGCAACATGTTTTAAATGTTGTAAATGAATTATTTATTTCTGGTGCTGAGGCAGTCGCGATAAATGGGAAACGTTTGACGAGCAATTCTTATATAGAATGTACAGGTCCAGTAATTACAGTTGATGGTGAACGTTTTCCTGCACCATTTGTTATAAGTGCCATTGGAAATGCTGATACTTTGGAAAAGGCCATTAATATGCAAGGTGGTGTAAAAGATCAGCTTGTCAATGAATCCATCGTGTTTAAATTAGAAAAAAAAGATCTCATCGTTATTGAGCCTGTATTAAGTAAAAATTCGTAATTGATATTAGAAAGATTGATGTTAATGGCAAAAATAGAGAAGAAAGGGTTTATTTTTATTTGTTTTTTATTTGGTGTCATGATAGCAATACAAATTAACTCTTTAAAACAGGAAACAGAAATCGAGTCAAGAAGTACATGGCAATTAAGGGAAAATTTAACGAATGCCATGAAGACAGAGACAAAATTGTTACAAGAGATTCAAGAAATTGATGAATTAATTGCTCAATATGAAACAGAAAAGGTGCAATCAGGTAAAACGATACTTACGGATACATTAAAAGAACTTCGGTTAGAAGCTGGACTTGAGGAATGGGAAGGTCCTGGAATTACAATAACGGTAACGAGAGCAGAAGAATTTATTGAGGCAGGAGATTCTGATCCATATATTTCACCATCGGTACTTCACAAGTTAATAAATGAACTTAATCGATATGGTGCGCAAGCCATTTCTATCGGTGAACAGCGCATCACGCCATATTCAACTATTCGATTTATCGAAGGTGAAACGAAAATTGACGGCTATCCATTGCGAGACTTTCCTCTACATATAAAAGTAATAACAGAAGATGAAGAAACGGCAGAAAAGTTGTATAATTATATGCAAGTTTCAACAATTGCAGATGACTTTTTTATTGAACGTTTTAGAATTTCAATATCTGAACCGAAACAAAATATCGTGATTCCTGCCTATAATGGTGACTTTAAAATTAAAACCATGGAAATTGTAAATTAGAAAGGGATAGATTAAGAGAATGTGGCTCCCTGTATTAGGACTACTCATAGGCATTATTTTAGGTATACTTACTGATATAGATATTGCTGATCAATATTCCGATTATCTTTCAATTGCTATACTGGCTGCACTAGATACTTTACTAGGTGGAATACGAGCGCAACTGCAAAAACTTTATGATGAAATGATATTCGTTACCGGATTTTTTACAAATATTATTTTGGCTGCAAGTTTAGCTTTTCTCGGCGTTCAGATTGGTGTAGACTTGTATTTAGCAGCAGTTTTTGCTTTTGGAGTAAGATTGTTTCAAAATATAGCAGTAATTAGAAGAATTTTAATTTCAAAATGGTCAAAGAAAAGAAAAAATGAAAAAAGCACAATAAATTAAAAGGAAAATACATTAAAAAAGCGAATATTTTTAGTGTTACTATTTTTTTATTTACTGATTTTCAAAAATACGTTTTAATTAATGTATGAACATAGTTTTATAAAATAGCTTTTAACATGTTTTACCAAGAAATTATTTGAGAAAAATATTAAGTTGTTGTTCAAGAGAAATGTGGGGGAAAAGGAGGTGCCATAGATGAACAGCAATGATATCTTTGTAAGTCTAGACATCGGTACATCCAATGTAAAAATCATAATCGGTGAAATTGTAAATAAATCATTAAACATTATCGGAGTCGGAAATGTAAAATCTGAAGGGTTAAAAAAAGGTTCGATTGTTGACATCGATAAAACTGTTCAATCTATTAAGCGTGCCAAAGAACAAGCAGAACGAATGATTGATATGGAGATTCATAAAGTCATCGTTGGCATTCCGGCACATAATATCTCACTAATCGATTGTCACGGAGTTGTAGCTGTAAGCAGTGAGAATCGAGAGATTACGGATGAGGATGTTTATCGTGTTACTGATGCTGCCCAGGTAATATCCATACCGCCTGATCGAGAAATTATTAATATTATTAAAAAGCAATTTATTGTTGATACACAAGATGAGATCAATGATCCTAGGGGAATGATTGGTGTCCGATTGGAGTTAGAAGGAGCACTTGCCATTGGACCAAGAACGCTTCTACTCAATATTCTCCGTTGTGTTGAAAAGGCTGGTCTTGAGATCGTTGATATAGTTCTTCAACCGTTGGCAACTGGTGAAATTGCTTTATCAAATGATGAAAAGTATTTAGGGACGGCACTTATCGAAATCGGTGGTGGTTCCACCACAGTTTCCGTATTTGAAGATGGTTTTATAAAAGGGACAGTTACATTACCGATTGGTGGAGATCATATTACAAAGGACATTTCGGTTGTCCTGCGTACTTCGACTGAAAATGCAGAGAACATCAAGTTAAAACATGGACTTGCCTTATATGATCTAGCTACAGAAGCTGAAATTTTTTCAGTTCCTATTATAGGTAGCGATGAAAAAGAAGAATACAATCAAAAATTTCTAGCTGAAATTATTGAAGCGCGATTAGTTGAGCTATCTGAACTCGTAATCTATGAAATTCAAAAAATGGGTGTTGAAGATCTTCCAGGTGGCTTTGTACTAACGGGTGGTACTGCAATGATGCAAGGGTTGCCTGAACTTGCCCAAGCCATATTCCAAAATCGCGTTCGTGTCGCTATCCCTGATTATATTGGAGTTCGAGAACCTCAATATACAACAGCAGTAGGAATTATTAAATATGCTTATAAGAATACTAGATTACAAGGGAAAGAATCAGAGACCGCCGTTGTACCAGTTGAGCAACAGGAACGTAAAACGGCAAAACCACAAGCGAATGTAAACCATACTGAACCACAACAAGAAAGAAAATTTTCATCAAAGATGAAAAAGTTCCTAGGCTCTTTTTTTGAATAGAAAATACAAGGAATTTGGAATTAGGAGGATTATTGCATGTTGGAATTTGAATCACAAATCGACCAATTAGCGACAATTAAAGTAATTGGTGTCGGTGGCGGCGGAAACAATGCAGTTAATCGGATGATCGAACACGGTGTTCAAGGAGTTGAATTTATTGCCGTCAATACTGATGCTCAAGCTTTAAATTTGTCAAAAGCAGATATAAAAATTCAAATCGGTGCTAAATTGACAAAAGGATTAGGGGCGGGTGCTAATCCTGAAGTAGGTAAAAAAGCGGCAGAAGAGAGTAAAGAACAAATCGAAGAAGTCGTAAAAGGCGCAGATATGGTGTTCGTCACTGCTGGAATGGGTGGTGGAACAGGTACAGGTGCAGCACCTGTTATTGCTAAAATTGCGAAAGAACTTGGTGCTTTAACAGTAGGTGTTGTAACACGACCATTCTCATTTGAAGGAAAAAGACGTCAAACGTATGCATCAAATGGTATTACGACAATGAAAGACGCTGTCGATACATTAATTGTCATTCCAAATGATAGATTGCTGGAAATCGTTGATAAGAGTACACCAATGTTGGAAGCTTTTAAAGAAGCAGATAATGTTTTACGTCAAGGTGTACAAGGAATTTCCGATTTAATTGCTGTACCTGGACTTATTAACCTTGACTTTGCCGATGTGAAAACCATTATGTCTAATAAAGGTTCTGCTTTAATGGGAATTGGCATTGCATCTGGAGAAAATCGTGCCGCAGAAGCAGCGAAAAAAGCAATTAACAGTCCTTTATTGGAAACATCTATTGACGGCGCTCAAGGCGTAATTATGAACATTACTGGTGGATCGAACTTAAGTCTATTTGAAGTTCAAGAAGCAGCAGAAATTGTTTCTTCTGCATCTGACGAAGAAGTAAACATGATCTTTGGTTCTGTGATAAATGAAAACTTAAAAGATGAAATAGTTGTAACAGTTATTGCCACAGGTTTTAATGAAGAATTAAAACAAGCAAAACCTACTACACGTTCTAATGCTGGACAAGCGAAAAATTCTACCACTACACAACCTAAAACACAAACACAAACGCATAGTCAAATTCAACAGCAAAGAAGAGAACCGGTAAAAGAAGAGCCACATTATCAAGAATCATCTCGCAATAATACAAACGTAGATTATCAAGATGATATGCTAGATATCCCAGCGTTTCTCCGCAACCGTAACAAAAGAAGACTTTGAAATTAAAAAGATTACCCATTTAAAAGAGTGTACAAATCCTTAAGATGGGTAATCTTTTTTATTGATGATATCCCTCTCAAAGTTTACCACCTTGAACTATATTATTTTGCATTCTGAAACTCTGAAACATTTCTTCGATCCGTTTTCCTTCCAAATCAATTCGGTATGATATGACAAAATCATTGATTTTTCTTAAAAAGTTCCTACATTTCGATGACATAAAGTGACACACTTTTTCGAAAAAACAGAATATACTTATTCATAAAGTTGTATAGTTAAAAGAATAAGGTTTTGTAAAAATTTAAACATGGTAAGGAGCACTAGCCGTTGACTTTGTATTTAGATATTATCTGGTTATTAAATTTTTTGTTCGATAGCCTCCTACTCTATTTGACAAGATTCATATTAAAACGAAGGACCAAAAAATGGCGGGTATTTCTCGGTGGATTTTTTGGTTCTTTAATTATATTTGCACCTTTGACGCCATTTGCAATGGTTTCATCGACGATTTTTAAAATCTTCATATCAATCCTCATGGTTATTATAGCCTTTGGATTTAAACGGATGAAATACTTCTTAGTCAATTTAGCCGTATTTTATCTCGTAACATTTGCCACAGGAGGTGCGATGATTGGTGTCCATTATTTAATGAATTTCGACTACAATCTAGCAAATGCTTTATTTTTACCTTATATTCAAGGTTTTGGTGACCCAATTAGTTGGATTTTTGTTATTTTAGGATTTCCGATTGTCTGGTATTTATCAAAAAATACGTTTGAACAGTTTGAAAATGTAAAGATTCAAGCTGACCAGCTCATTGATCTTGATGTTTTTATTTTTCATCAGCCGATTCGTTTAAAAGGCTTAGTTGACAGTGGGAATCAACTTTATGACCCGTTAACAAAAAGACCTGTCATGATTGTATCATTAGATTCTTTATCAGAATATTTACCAAATGAATTACGATCAGTGTTTGAAAATGTAAATCAGTTTTTGGATGACGAAAATGTGGTTCCAGTTGAATGGATGAATCGGCTATCTGTCGTGCCGTATCGTGTTGTTGGTCAGGACCATCAACTTATCGTAACCTTTCGTCCGGATAAAGTAATTCTTTATCAAGATAAAGAAGTTCTGCAAACAGAAAAAGTATTAATAGGAATAGTCAATCAAAAACTTTCTAGCGATGATACTTTTGACAGTATTATCCACCCAAAAATTATCACGATCGCAAAGAGCCAACAAGTATCTTAACTTTTATTATATAAAAAAGATAAGAAGGGAGTTCGCTATGAAAAAATTAAAATTTTATTTATCTTATTACTGGTCAAAGCTGTTGAGGAAGCTACATATAAAGAAGGCAGATGAGATATTTTATATCGGGGGTAGTGAAGCTTTGCCGCCACCCCTTTCAAAAGAAGAGGAAGAAATTTTAATTCGTAAACTCCCAAAAGGAGACGAAACGGCACGCTCGATGCTAATTGAGAGAAATTTACGTTTAGTTGTTTATATTGCAAAAAAATTTGAAAATACAGGGATAAATATTGAAGATTTAATTAGTATAGGTACAATTGGCTTGATTAAAGGTGTCAATACTTTTAATCCGGAGAAAAAAATAAAACTAGCTACGTATGCTTCCCGTTGTATAGAAAATGAAATTTTAATGTACTTGCGCAGAAATAATAAAGTCCGGTCAGAAGTTTCCTTTGATGAGCCTTTAAACATAGATTGGGATGGAAATGAACTGCTTTTATCTGATGTTCTTGGTACTGATGATGATATCATTACAAAGGATTTAGAAGCGAGAGTGGATCGAAAATTGTTAATGAAGGCCTTGCATACATTATCTGATCGAGAAAAACAAATTATGGAGTTACGATTTGGACTCCGGGGTGGCGAAGAGAAAACGCAAAAAGATGTCGCTGATATGCTAGGAATATCCCAATCCTATAT
Organism: Pallidibacillus thermolactis; assembly: GCF_025660415.1. NCBI lineage: Bacteria > Bacillati > Bacillota > Bacilli > Caryophanales > Bacillaceae > Pallidibacillus > Pallidibacillus thermolactis. The sequence continues at coordinate 169,415 of NZ_JAOUSE010000002.1, read as the reverse complement.
TTCAAGGCTTGAAAAGCGTATTTTTAAAAGACTTCGGAAAGAATTTGAGAAAATGGTCTAACAACTATTTAATAAATTATTTTAAAATTTTTTGCCAACCAAATAGACATTGATAATCTTGGTTTTGACCCTTATTAGGGTCATTTATTATTTTTTTATGCTGCATATTTTTCCCTCCCGCGGAGATACTGAAAATTGTAAAGCACTCCTGTGAGGAGGGAACAGACGATGATGCGCAACAAAGTAGAAATCTGTGGAGTGGATACATCTAAATTACCCGTTTTAAAAAATGAGGAAATGAGAGAATTATTTAAACAAATGCAGGCGGGTGATTTATCTGCTCGAGAAAAATTAGTTAATGGTAATTTACGTCTCGTATTAAGTGTCATCCAAAGATTTAATAATCGTGGAGAATATGTTGATGACTTGTTTCAAGTCGGTTGTATCGGTCTTATGAAATCTATTGATAATTTTGATTTAAGCCAAAATGTTCGATTTTCAACTTATGCGGTTCCAATGATCATTGGTGAAATTCGTAGATATTTACGGGATAATAATCCAATTCGTGTTTCCCGATCATTGCGGGATATTGCTTATAAATCTTTGCAAGTGCGTGAAAGACTTATGGCTGAGTCATCAAAGGAACCGACTGCAGAGGAAATCGCAAAAGAATTAGATGTACCGAAAGAAGAAATTGTTTTTGCTCTAGATGCAATTCAAGACCCTGTATCCTTATTTGAACCTATTTATAATGATGGTGGAGATCCAATTTATGTTGTTGATCAAATCAGTGATGAAAAAAATAAAGATTCAAATTGGATCGATGAAATTGCTTTAAAAGAAGGGATACGTAGATTAAATGAACGTGAGAAAATGATTTTGAAAAAACGCTTTTTTCAAGGAAAAACACAAATGGAAGTGGCCGAAGAAATCGGTATTTCACAAGCACAGGTTTCCCGCTTGGAAAAAGCTGCGATCAAACAAATGGCAAAAAATATACAATAAAAAATAAATATCGTTTACAATAAAAAGGACTTTCTGTCGTATATGCAGAAGTCCTTTATTATTTATATTAGAGAAAGAAAGTTTATTATCTGATAGCAAATACTGTTAAGTTTTTCTAGTTTCTATGGTAAACTTAGAAAGAGATTCTTTTATAAGTTTACCATATAACTGTCTATACGTACTTAATTATACATTAACTTAACAAGCAGGTGATGAAATGGCTGAACCGTTCATTCTTCATAAACGATCCTATTTCCTTATTGAAAAATGGAAAAAAATGAATCCTAAACTGATAGCGGGTTTTACAACAAAAAATGATGGGTTCAGTCTATCACATTATAAAAGTCAAAATTTAGGTCTGCATGTCGGTGACGACCGAGACACCGTTGTAAAAAATCGAAATCAACTTGCTGAAAGTATTCAATTCCCATTATCTCAATGGGTTTGTTTAGAACAGACGCACGGAAACAGCGTCCAATATGTAAATGAGCACCATTGGGGAAAAGGCGCTTCAAATTATTCGACTAGTATTAAAAATTGTGATGGTGTTTACACAGATAAAATTGGAACATTATTAGCGTTAATGTATGCCGATTGTGTGCCGATATATTTTTATGCACCAAAGGAAAATTTTGTTGGCATTGTGCATGCAGGATGGAAAGGTACTGTCAAGGAGATTGTACAAACTATACTTGTACAATGGCAGGAATTAGGTATTGACATTGCGTCTATTTATGCTTGCATCGGTCCTTCCATTTGTAAACATTGTTATATTGTAGATGACAACGTCATTCATGAGGTAGAAAAAATGAATATTCCCAATCAAACACAGTTTTATAAAAAAGTGAATACTAACCAATATCAGCTTGACCTAAAATCATTAAATAAGATGTTATTAACAACATGTGGTGTAAAAGAGCATCAAATTGATGTTACAAGTCTTTGTACGAGCTGTCATCATCAAGTATTTTTTTCTCATCGCCGCGAAAAGGGAAAAACCGGGCGAATGATGGGCTTTATAGGATTAAAGGAGGATTAGCCTTGAGAAGTGTAGAAAGTAATTTAGCAGTCATTCGAGATAAAATAACACAATCTTGTAAAAAAGTAGGCCGTGATCCTCGAGATATAAAAATTATTGCTGTTACAAAGTACTCAACCATTGAGCGAACAAAAGAAGCGATGGAAGCAGGAATCACTCATCTAGGTGAAAACCGTGATCAAGAGTTTTTAAATAAATATGAAGCGTTAGGTAATGAACCAACTTGGCATTTTATTGGTACTTTACAATCAAGGAAAGTTAAAAATATTATTGATAAAGTCGATTATATTCACTCACTTGATCGCCTATCGCTTGCTAAGGAGATCAATAAGCGAGCAAACAAAACAATTAATTGTTTTGTACAAGTAAATGTTAGTGGAGAGGAATCAAAACATGGTCTTTCGCCAGAGGACACAATTCCGTTTATTGAATCGCTGCAACAATACTCTAATATTCGTGTAATAGGTTTAATGACAATGGCGCCGCACACGAAAGATGAAATGATCCTTCGTTCCTGTTTTAAAAAACTCCGACAGTTACAACAAGACATTCAATTATTATCACTCAACAATGCACCATGTAGAGAATTATCAATGGGAATGTCAAATGATTATGAAATTGCCATTGAAGAAGGTGCGACTTATATTCGAATTGGTACGGCCCTAGTAGGTGAATAGTTTGGAGGTGACCGAAATGGGAATAAAATCTAAAATTAAAAATTGGTTTTTTTTAGATGAATCGTATGATGAAGAATATGATGATGAATATGATAACCATTATGATAAAAATCCTGCACCAAAAGAAACTGCCATTCAAGACAATACTAATCAAATGAAGCAAAATGTTGTTCGGCTTGAAAGTGTAAAGAGTCAATCAAAACTAATTTTATCAGAGCCTCGTGTATTTGCTGATGCACAGGATATTGCTGATCATATTAAAAATCGCCGTGCGGTTGTCGTGAACTTACAAAGAATTGATAAAAACCACGCAAGAAGAATTGTGGACTTTTTAAGTGGAACCGTCTATGCATTAGGTGGAGAAATACAAAAAGTCGGCACAAATATTATTTTGTGTACGCCAGACAATGTAGAAGTAACAGGAAATATTTCAGATATGTTTACAGAGCAAGAATTTGACGATACGAGGTGGTAACAATTGACTGAAATAATTCGAATTATCGATGTGCTATTTGAAATTTATTTTATTGCATTAATTATCTATATTTTTATGTCATGGATTCCTGGATCAAGAGAAACGGCCATTGGCGAATTTTTAGGAAAAATTACAGAACCTTATTTAGAGCCATTTAGAAGATTTATTCCGCCTTTAGGTATGTTTGATTTATCACCAATTGTTGCGATTTTAGTTCTTCAATTTGCTAAAATTGGTTTGATCCAACTTCTAATCATGATTTTTTAATAAGGAGTCAGCATGTCAATATATCAACATTTCCGCCTAGAAGAAAAAGAATTTATTGACCAAGTGCTCACTTGGAAAAGTTACGTTGAAATGAACTACGCGCCAAAATTAACCGATTTTTTAGATCCGCGGGAACAGTTTATTGTTCAATCCATTGTTGGTCATAATGGAGAATGTAAGGTTCAATTTTTCGGTGGAATTCAAGGTGCGGAACGTAAACGCGCGCTTCTATATCCAGATTATTTACAACCAAATGAAGACGAATTTCAAATTCAATTATTTGAAATTCATTACCCAGAAAAATTTATTCAACTGACCCATCCGAAAATTTTAGGGAGTTTAATGGGGATAGGCTTAAAAAGGGAAAAATTTGGTGATATTTTAATGGAGCAAAAACGCAGTCAATTCCTTTGTGCAAAAGAAATTGCAGACTATGTTCGCTTACATTTTCATCACGTTGGTAAAGCGAAAGTTAGGCTCGAAGCATGTTCTTTATCTCAAGCTATACAGGTAAATGAACAAACGGAAGAACATGATTTTACTGTTTCTTCTTTACGGTTAGATGCAGTTTTATCGACGGCAAGTCGTCTTTCTCGTGAAAAAGCACAAAAGTTAATTGAAAATGGACAGGTGAAAGTGAATTTTAAAATAGTCGAATCACCGTCATATCAATTACAAGAAGGAGATCTAATTTCTGCTAGAAAAATTGGACGTATGAAATTAGCCTCAATAGGGGAACAAACGAGAAAAAATAAGTGGCGGATCACACTTGAATTTTTTCATTAAATCTAATCGTTTAGCAGGAAAATTATCACAAACTGTCGAAAAATAGTTTATAATATAAAATAATATGATCTTACTTTGGAGGTGGCTTTATGCCGTTAACGCCGTTAGATATACATAACAAAGAATTTTCCAAGTCTTTTCGAGGTTACGACGAAGATGAGGTAAATGAATTTTTAGACCAAGTAATTAAAGATTATGAGATCATCATTCGCGACAAAAAGGATTTAGAAGAACGTGTAAAGGATTTAGAAGAAAAATTAAAACACTTCAGTAATATTGAGGAAACATTAAACAAATCAATCCTTGTTGCTCAAGAAGCTGCAGAAGAAGTAAAAAGCAATGCACAAAAAGAGGCGAAATTAATTATACGTGAGGCAGAAAAAAATGCGGATCGTATTGTTAATGAGGCACTTTCAAAAGCAAGAAAAATTGCGTTGGAAATAGAAGATTTGAAGAAGCAATCAAAAGTTTTCCGTAACCGATTTAAAATGTTGATCGAGGCTCAGCTTGAAATGGTCAATAGTAAAGATTGGGATCAATTAATGGAATTTGATATTGATGCGACAGAGTTAAAGTCAATTGCTGAAGAAGAATTACATTTTAGCACACAAAATAACTAAAACATGAAAAGTATTGACGAATGAGTAAATATTGCATATAATTCGTTATACAATATTTTAATGGGGAAAATTTCATATTATGAAACGAAGATAGGGACAGTACGACTTCAACTCTTTTACTTAGCGAGCCGGTGATGGTGGGAGTCCGGTTAAAAGGGAAGTTGGAACATCACCCTGGAGTTCTTGTGCTGAAGTAATAGTAAGTACAAGCGTGACTACACGTTATTATATACAAGTGGGCAATTTTTGCCTATTTGGGTGGTACCGCGGGAAAAACCTTCTCGTCCCAAAGGGGATGAGAAGGTTTTTCTATTATTGTAAAATCGTTATGATTACAAATGATTAGAATTTCTTTAAATGGTTAATGATGAATGAAGATAATAAAAGGAAGGTGTAAGAGATTTGGATTATAAAGAAACATTATTAATGCCAAAAACAAAGTTTCCAATGCGAGGGAATTTAACGAAAAAAGAACCTGAAATTCAGGCGAAATGGGAAGAAATGAACATTTATAAAAAAGTACAAGAACGGACGAATGGACGCCAAAAATACGTTCTTCATGATGGACCACCATATGCGAACGGTAGTCTTCATATGGGGCATGCCTTAAATAAAGTCTTAAAAGACATCATCGTACGTTCAAGGTCAATGTTAGGCTATGATGCGCCATATGTTCCAGGATGGGATACACATGGTCTTCCGATTGAACAAGAATTAACGAAAAAAGGTGTTAATCGGAAAGAAATGACTGTTTCTGAGTTCCGGAAACTTTGTGAACAATATGCTTACGAACAAATTGATATTCAACGAAAAGGATTTAAAAGCCTTGGTATTCGAGGAGACTGGGAAAATCCATATTTAACGCTTCATCCAACATTTGAAGCACAACAGATTCGCGTTTTTGGTGAAATGGCGAAAAAAGGTTTAATCTATAAAGGTTCTAAACCTGTTTATTGGTCTCCATCTTCTGAATCAGCTCTTGCTGAAGCGGAAATTGAATATAAAGATGTACGTTCACCATCGATTTATGTTGCTTTCCCAGTAAAAGATGGAAAAGGTGTTTTAGATAATGATACTGAAATTGTGATTTGGACAACGACACCATGGACAATTCCAGCTAACTTAGGTATTTCTGTTCACCCTGAGTTTAACTATATTGTTGTAAACGTTGGGGACCGTAAATTCCTAATTGCTGAAGATTTATTAAAAACTGTGGCAGAAGAAATTGAATGGACAGACTATAAAGTTGTTCAAACAGTGAAAGGAAAAGAGTTAGAATACGTCGTTGCAAAACATCCGATTTATGATCGTGATTCTCTTGTGATGTGCGGTGAACACGTCACTTTAGATGCAGGTACAGGAGCCGTTCATACCGCTCCGGGACACGGGGAAGACGACTTCTATATTGGTCAAAAATATAATTTAGGTGTTTTAGCACCGGTCGATGAAAAAGGACATTTGACGGAAGAAGCACCAGGATTTGAAGGACTTTTTTACGATAAAGCAAATAAAGCCATTACAGAAAAACTAAAAGAAGTAGGGGCTTTATTAAAACTGAATTTCATTACTCACTCCTATCCGCATGATTGGCGTACGAAAAAACCTGTTATTTTCCGTGCTACACCACAATGGTTCGCATCCATTGAACCGATTCGTGAACAATTGCTAAAAGAAATTCAAAATGTTACTTGGTATAATCAATGGGGCGAAACAAGACTATATAACATGATCCGCGACCGTGGTGATTGGTGTATTTCTCGTCAACGGGTATGGGGTGTACCTATTCCAGTCTTTTATGCGGAAAATGGAGAAGCCATTATTACTGAAGAAACCATTGAACATGTGGCGAAATTATTTGAAGAACATGGTTCAAACGTTTGGTTTGAACGTGAAGCAAAAGATTTACTTCCTGAAGGCTTTACTCATCCAGGTAGTCCGAATGGTGAGTTTACTAAAGAGACGGATATTATGGATGTATGGTTCGATTCAGGCTCTTCTCACCATGGTGTATTACGTACACGAGAAGAATTACAATTTCCTGCTGATATTTATTTAGAAGGTTCTGACCAATATCGTGGTTGGTTTAACTCTAGTTTAATTATTAGCGTGGCCGTAAACGGAGTCGCTCCATATAAAGGTGTTGTTTCTAACGGCTTTACAGTCGATGGTGAAGGTAAAAAAATGTCTAAGTCCGTTGGTAACGTCATTGTACCTGAACAAGTAACAAAACAATATGGTGCGGATGTCCTTCGCCTATGGGTAACATCCGTTGATTATACACAAGATGTACGTGTTTCGATGGATCACTTTAAACAAATTTCGGAAGTGTATCGAAAAATCCGTAATACCGTACGATTCATGCTTGGTAACTTGAACGACTTTAATGTGAAAAAGGATGCGGTATCCTTTGAAAACTTACGCGAAGTGGATCAATTTATGCTCGTGAAATTGAATAAATTGATCAAAAAGGTACGTGAAAACTACTTAAACTATAAATTCTCGGAAATATATCATGACCTTACCCATTTTATTACACTCGATTTAAGTGCGTTCTATTTAGACTTTGCTAAAGATGTTCTTTACATTGAGGCGGAAAATAACCTTGTTCGTCGTTCAATGCAAACGGTCATTTATGAATGCTTAGTTGCACTAACAAAAATGTTATCACCGATTTTACCGCATACAGCAGATGAAATTTGGGGCTACATCCCAGGAGTAGAAGAAGAAAGTGTACAATTAACCGATATTCCTGAATATAAGGAAATTCCAAAGGCTGTTGAATTAGAAGAAAAATGGACGAAATTCATGGAGCTTCGTGATGAAGTCTTAAAGGCTTTAGAAGAGGCACGTAACGCCAAAATTATCGGTAAATCTTTAACCGCAAAAGTTACGTTGTATGTTCGTGAACATATAAAACCATTGTTAGATTCGATTGATGAAAATATCGGACAGATATTTATCGTATCTGACTTTGAAGTTGCAGGCAGTTATGAAGAAGCGCCAGATGAAGCATTGAAACTTGAACATGCCGCAATCGTAGTAACAAAAGCTGAAGGTGAAACATGTGAACGTTGTTGGGTCGTAACACCGGATGTCGGTAAAAACGACAAACATCCAACATTATGCCCGCGTTGTGCTGATGTTGTGGAAAAAAATTACAGTAACATAGTGAAATAATGTTAAAATTCGAAAAAGGGCTAGAATGACAGCCCCTTTTCTCTTTGAAAAAAATAACTATATTTCCTTGAAACGTCAAAATATCAATATTTTTTTCAAACTTTCCTTGTCACATTCGGTCATACTATACATACAATAAAAAATAGATTATGGATTCTATTGAACGTATAAGGGAGGTTTTTCATGGAAAACACATTGCTGAATTCACTTTATCAGGAACTGTTGGCTATGAAAGAAGATCTAGAAGAACGTCTTTTAAACCAACAATTGTCACCGTATGTAAAACAGATGGCAGAAGAAGAATTGCACGATATCGTAGCTACCATTAAAAAAATTGAAGATGGTGAGTTTGGCGTTTGTGAAGAAACAGGGACTTCAATTCCGTTAGAATTATTATCTTTCCAACCTAATGTACGTTCAATCAGTGAAGTCAATTCTATTTTAAAATATTTCAAAAAGCCAGTTTTTCCACCTTACCAAGTAAAATTCCCCCATTTTTAAGGGTTGACGATGTTGACATAATCTTTTTATTTCCAATCGTCAACCCTAATTTTTATTATCAATTGTTTATATATAGTAATCGTCGCAAACTGTGACAAATTATGCTAAAATGCAAAAGAGCTTACTTTTTAGTTTGGAGGGGAAAAGTTGCTTTATTATATGATTGCACTTGTCGTGATCGGCATTGATCAACTCACAAAATGGATGATTGTGAAATCAATGGAATTAGGAGAAAGTATTCCTGTAATTGAAAATTTTTTCTACATTACATCCCATCGAAATCGAGGTGCTGCTTGGGGTATACTACAGGGGCAAATGTGGTTTTTCTATATAGTAACGATCCTCGTTGTTATTTTTCTCATTTATTACATACAAAAACATGTGAAAGGTCAGCCCCTATTCGGTACAGCACTCGCCTTAATGTTAGGTGGAGCGATTGGAAACTTTATCGACCGTATATATCGGCAGGAAGTCGTTGATTTTCTCCATTTTAATATTTTTGGATATCACTTTCCAATCTTTAATATTGCGGATTCGAGTTTAACAATTGGTGTGTTTTTATTGATTATTTATATGATTTTTGATGAACGAAAGAAAAAGAAGGAGAAAGAAGATGGAGAAAGTTTATCATCTCGTAAGTGAAGAAGAAGCTGGTATACGCATTGATAAGTTGATAACAACTCTTGATGAAGAATGGTCAAGAACTCAAGTTCAAGAATGGATCAAGCAAGAAAATGTTCTTGTAAATGGTAATAAAGTAAAAGCGAATTACAAATGTGAACCGAATGATAAAATAGTGATTAATGTCCCTGAACCTGTACCATTAAATATTGAACCGGAAGAAATGGATTTGGATATCGTTTATGAAGATCGAGATGTCATTGTTGTGAATAAACCTCGCGGAATGGTCGTCCATCCTGCACCAGGGCATACATCTGGTACATTAGTTAATGGTTTGATGGCCCATTGTCAAGATTTATCAGGGATAAATGGTGTAATGCGACCAGGAATTGTTCACCGTATTGATAAGGATACTTCTGGTCTTTTAATGGTGGCCAAAAACGACCTAGCCCATGAAGCATTAGTTGAACAACTTGTTAAAAAAACAGTAACAAGAAGATATGAGGCTATAGTTCATGGGAATATACCCCATGATTTTGGGACGATTGATGCACCCATTGGACGTGATAAAACAGACCGGCAAAAAATGGCCGTTGTAGAAAATGGAAAGCATGCTGTAACTCATTTTAAAGTTATAGAACGTTTCAATGACTATACTCATGTCGAATGTCAATTAGAGACGGGAAGAACCCATCAGATTCGAGTTCATATGAAATATATTGGTCACCCATTAGCTGGAGATCCGAAATATGGTCCAAGAAAAACATTAGATATTGAAGGACAAGCATTACACGCAGGCGTATTAGGTTTTCATCATCCGCGAACGAAGGAATATTTAGAATTTAATCGTCCAGCACCAGAAGATTTCTGTCGTTTATTAGACTTTTTACATAAACGAAAATAAATGAATCGAATGATCAAAAAAACGTTGACAAAACGGTATGTAAACTTTATTCTAAAATAGAAAAGGAAATTGAACCTTTAAAGCAGTCCAGAGAGGCTGGGAAGGAGTCGGTACATAATGATAGTTATGGATACCTCCTGCTCTCTGTAGCAGGATTTTTTGTATAAAATGACTTTGGAGGGAATCCAATGCAAAAAGCTGTCGTCCTAGATGAACAGGCAATACGTAGAGCTTTGACACGTATAGCCCATGAAATTATTGAACGAAATAAAGGAATTGAAGATATTGTCATTGTTGGCATCCGTACACGCGGAATTTATTTAGCGAAAAGAATTGCTGAAAAAATTGAACAAATAGAAGGTGCTAAAATTCCAGTCGGTGAATTGGACATTACGCTGTATCGTGATGATCTGTCGATTAAAAGTGAGGATCAAGAACCGATTGTAAAAGGATCAGATATACCAGTTGATATAAAAGATAAAAAAGTCGTATTAGTGGATGATGTATTATACACTGGTAGAACCGTTCGCGCTGGTTTAGATGCGATTATGGATTTCGGTCGCCCTGCACAAATACAACTTGCAATATTAGTTGACCGTGGCCATCGTGAACTACCGATACGCGCCGACTTTGTAGGGAAAAATATCCCAACTTCTAGAACAGAACAAATTGTTGTTGAACTATTAGAAGTGGATGAACAAGACCAAGTAAGTATCCATGAAAAAAATTAAATATAAGGACCCTTTTAAAGACAGTCCAGAGAGGCTGGAAAGGGGGACGATATGAAGAGTGTAGCTCGTAGTCTATACTTTTTTAGTACAGACAAATTGCGATCTATCTTTTTGTATGACCTCTTTCCATCTGGAAAGAGGTTTTTTTGTATAAAGGAGGATTAAGTGAAAATTGAAAAAATTATTAACCGTTGATGACGTATCCGTATTGGAAATCGAAAGTATGTTACGGGATGCCAGTGAGTTTGCCAAAGGTAAACGTTGGAGACCGAAACAACAGATTTTTGTTGCGAACTTATTTTTCGAGCCGAGTACGCGAACGAAAAGTAGTTTCGAAATGGCTGAACGCAAACTTGGTTTGGAAGTTATTCCTTTTGAAGCCGGAACCTCCAGTGTTTTAAAGGGAGAAACATTATATGACACAGTAAAAACATTACAATCAATGGGCGTAAATATGGTCGTTATCCGCCATGAAAAGGAACGTTATTTTGAAGAATTAAAAACTTGTCAAATTCCGATTATTAATGGCGGTGATGGATGTGGCAATCACCCAACTCAAACTTTACTCGACTTACTGACGATTAAACAAGAATTTGGCAAATTTAAAGATTTACAAGTATCCATCATTGGCGATATCCGTCATAGCCGAGTAGCTCGATCAAATGCAAATGCACTAACAAGACTTGGAGCAAAAATTCGTTTCTCAGGACCACCTGAATGGTTCGATGAGTCAATGAAGTGTTTTGGACCGTATGTAGAGATCGATGAAGCGATTTGTACGGCTGATGTTGTTATGTTGTTACGAATTCAACATGAACGACATGCGCAAACTTTAGATTTGACAAAAGAAGAATACCATCAAATTTACGGCTTGACCGTTGAGCGGGAAAAAAAGATGAAAGCAAACAGTATCATTATGCATCCAGCACCGGTAAATCGCAATGTGGAAATTGCATCAGAATTAGTGGAATGTAGTCGCTCTCGTATATTTAAACAAATGCGTAACGGGGTCTATGTACGGATGAGTGTATTAAAAAATATATTAGAAACATTTACGGAGGAGATCGGGTATGAAAATCATAATCAAAAATGGATGGCTCGTTAATCAAAAAGGTGACTTAGAAAAGAAAACGGTTTGGATCAATAAAGGTGTGGTTGAAAAAATTTCCGACGAATTATCTGTAGAACACGAACAATACTACAAAGTTATAGATGCTGAAAATTGTGTTGTAGCACCAGGGTTTATTGATGTTCATGTCCATTTACGTGAACCAGGTGGTGAACAGAAAGAAACCATTGAAACAGGCACACTTGCGGCAGCCAAAGGTGGATATACGACAGTATGTGCCATGCCCAATACAAACCCAGTACCTGATACAAAAGAACAATTAGAATGGTTAAATCAAAGGATTAAAGAAACTGCCCATGTTCGTGTTCTGCCATATGCAGCAATAACGAAAAATTTAAAAGGTGAAACATTAAATGATTTTAAAGCTTTAACAGATGCTGGCGCATTTGCCTTTACCGACGATGGTGTTGGAGTTCAAACAGCTGGTCAAATGTACGAAGCGATGAAACAAGCAGCCAAATTAAACAAGTCTATTGTTGCCCATTGTGAAGATATGTCCCTTGTTTATTCCGGTGTAGTACATCAAGGAACAATTGATCAACGGTTACAATTACAGGGAATTCCATCCATTGCCGAATCAACTCAAATTGCACGGGATGTCTTATTAGCTGAAGCAACAGGATGTCATTACCATGTATGTCATATTAGTACAAAAGAATCGGTACGAGTTGTACGCGAAGCGAAAAGGGCTGGAATAAATGTGACAGCAGAAGTATCTCCACACCATTTGTTACTTTGTGAAGATGATATTCCAGGCAATCATAGCCATTTTAAAATGAATCCTCCTCTTCGTAGTAAGGAAGATAAGGAAGCGTTAATCGAAGGATTGCTTGACGGAACGATTGATTTTATTGCAACCGATCATGCACCACATACTGAAGAAGAAAAAGCGCTAGGGATGGAAAATGCTCCCTTTGGCATCGTTGGGTTAGAAACTGCATTTCCACTTTTATATACACATTTTGTTGAGACGAGGAAATTAACTTTAAAACAATTGATTGATTTGATGACGACAAAACCTGCAGAAGTGTTTCAGTTGCCATATGGCAAACTGGAAGAAGGAGCGATTGCCGATATAGTGTTACTGAACTTAAACTTGGAGAAAGTGATTAATCCGGACGAATTTGCCTCAAAAGGAAAGAATACACCATTTTCAGGATGGAATTGTAAAGGATGGCCAATTATGACGATTGCTACCGGAAAAATTGTATGGGAAAGAGAACTTGTCCAACAATAATTTCCAATAAAATTTTTAAATAATGGAATTTTTTATATAACAAAAGACATTGTCAATAGGGGGAATGACGTAAATGAAAAGAACAGATATTGAAACGATCTTAGTGATAGGTTCTGGTCCAATTATCATCGGCCAAGCAGCAGAATTTGACTATGCTGGTACCCAAGCCTGTTTAGCATTAAAAGAGGAAGGATATAGAGTCATTTTAGTGAACTCGAATCCAGCTACAATCATGACCGATCCGGAAATTGCAGATCGAATTTATATTGAACCACTGACCGTAGAATTTTTAACACGTATTATTCGAACAGAACGACCCGATGCACTTCTTCCAACACTTGGCGGACAGACGGCTTTAAATTTAGCGGTCGAATTAGCGGAATCTGGCATTTTAGAACAATTTCAGGTAGAAATTTTAGGTACGAAACTTTCTTCAATTCAACAAGCTGAAGACCGCCAACAATTTCGCGATTTAATGGAAAAAATCGGCGAACCTGTACCTGAAAGTGCAATTGTCCATAATTTAGAGGAAGCCTATCAGTTTGTTGAGAAAATTGGGTTTCCTGTCATTGTACGTCCAGCATTTACACTAGGTGGAACTGGGGGTGGAATTTGTAATAATAAAGCGGATCTCGTTGAGATTGTCACAAATGGATTAAAACTAAGTCCCGCTCACCAAGTTTTACTAGAAAGAAGTATTGCCGGATATAAGGAAATTGAATTTGAAGTTATGCGTGATTGTAAAGATCAAGCGATTGTTATTTGTGATATGGAAAATATCGACCCAGTTGGTATTCATACTGGTGATTCCATTGTCGTATCACCTAGTCAAACATTATCTGCGGAAGAAAGAGAACTTTTACGTCGTGTTTCATTAAAGATTATTCGTGCATTGGAAATTGAAGGGGGCTGCAACGTACAAATTGCGCTTCATCCAGACAGTTTGCAATATTATCTTATTGAAGTGAATCCGCGGGTTAGTCGTTCATCCGCTTTAGCATCGAAAGCAACTGGATTTCCTATCGCCAAAATCGCAAGTAAAATAGCAGTCGGAATTACGCTGGATGAAATGACAAATCCTGTTACAGGAACAAATTTAGCGATGTATGAACCGCAACTAGATTATGTAATTACGAAAATACCGCGCTTTCCTTTTGATAAATTCGAATCGGCCCATCGAACATTAGGAACACAGATGAAAGCAACTGGAGAAGTAATGGCGGTTGGAAAAAACTTTGAGGAATCGATATTAAAAGCGGTTCGTTCTTTAGAAGCTAAAGTATACCATTTAGAATTACCTGAAATCGAAGAACTTGATGAAAAAGTAATCGAAAAACGGATAAAAAAAGCAGGCGATGAACGTTTATTCTATATTGGTGAGGCATTAAGAAGGGGTTTTTCCATAGATACGATTCATCAATGGAGCAGCATTCATAAATTTTTTCTGCAAAAATTTTTAAATATCATTCAATTAGAAAATAAATTAAAACAAAATGTAAACAATATAGAAGTTTTAAAGGAAGCGAAAGAGCATGGTTTTTCCGATAAAACGATCAGCCGAATTTGGAACTTGCCAGAAATAGACGTTTATCATCTACGAAAACATCATGGCATTCTGCCAATTTTTAAGACGATACAACCGTGCGTAGAAGAAAAAGAAGCAGTGAACTCCTACTATTACAGTACTTTTGATAAGGAAAATCAATCAATCCGAACTGATAAAGAAAGTATATTAGTCATCGGCTCAGGACCGATTCGCATCGGTCAAGGGGTTGAATTTGATTACGCAACAGTCCATTCAGTTTGGGCAATTAAAGAGGCGGGTTATGAAGCGATTATTATAAACAACAATCCAGAAACGGTATCAACAGATTTCAGTATTTCGGATAAATTGTATTTTGAACCGCTAACCATTGAAGATGTAATGCATGTGATCGAACATGAGCAACCGAAGGGCGTTGCAATTCAATTTGGAGGACAAACGGCAATTAATTTAGCAGCACAGCTGGCAGAACGAGGCGTTCATATACTTGGTACAAGCTTACAAGATTTGGATCGGGCTGAAAATCGAAAGTTATTTGAACAAATGTTGCAGGAAAACGAAATTCCACAACCGAAAGGTAATACAGCACTTAGCGTTGATGAAGCTGTGCAAATTGCAAACGAGATCGGGTATCCGGTACTTGTACGACCTTCCTATGTTTTAGGGGGAAGGGCTATGGAAATTGTTTATCATGAAAAAGAACTTTTACACTATATGGAACATGCTGTCAAAGAAAATCCTGATCAACCCGTTTTAATTGATCGTTATTTAATAGGAAAAGAAATTGAGGTTGATGCAATCAGTGATGGAAAGGATGTCTTAATCCCTGGCATTATGGAACATATTGAACGGGCAGGAGTTCACAGTGGTGATTCGATTGCCGTATATCCACCACAAAGTATTTCACAAGATATTCAAAATAGGATTGTGGATTACACTATTAAACTAGCAAAATCATTAAATATTAAAGGTTTACTAAATATCCAATTTGTCGTTTCTCAAGATGAAGTGTTTGTCATTGAAGTAAACCCACGTTCAAGTCGAACTGTCCCGTTTTTAAGTAAGATTACAAATATTCCAATGGCGAGAATTGCCACGAACATAATGTTAGGTAAAACATTAGAACAATTAGGGTTTAAGACGGGAGTAATCCCAGTCCATGATGGTGTATTTGTAAAGGTTCCGGTCTTTTCCTTTGCCAAACTTCGCAGAGTCGATATTTCATTAGGACCCGAAATGAAATCAACTGGTGAAGTGATGGGGAAAGATAAAACGTTGGAAAAAGCGCTATATAAAGCCCTTGTAGCATCCGGTATGAAAATAAAAACGTACGGATCCGTTATTATGACAATCGCAGATAAAGATAAGGAAGAAGCGAGTGTTTTAGCAAAACGATTCCAAAAACTTGGTTATCAAATTTTAGCAACGAAAGGGACTGCCAAGTATTTACAGAAAAAAAATATTTCTGCTATACCTATCGATAAAATCAGTGACAACGGACAAAACAATTTACTTCACATGATTCGCAGCGGTCAAGCACAACTTGTCGTCAACACCTTAACAAAAGGAAAAGAAGTGGAACGAGATGGATTTAAAATTCGAAGAGAGGCTGTAGAGAATTCCGTTCCTTGTTTAACCTCCTTGGATACAGTTGATGCAATTTTAAATGTTCTCGAATCAATCATATTTTCTGTTAGCCCGATTGCTTCATCAAAGAAAAACAGGGAGCTGGTTTATCAATGATAACCGTTGAAAAGATGGTAGTAGAAGCACAGATAGAAATTGCAAAAAACATTTTTAAATTAGTTTTATTTGGTGATCTTGTATCCAAAGTAACAACACCAGGTCAATTTGTAAACGTAAAA
This sequence comes from Pallidibacillus thermolactis, assembly GCF_025660415.1. Taxonomy (NCBI): domain Bacteria; kingdom Bacillati; phylum Bacillota; class Bacilli; order Caryophanales; family Bacillaceae; genus Pallidibacillus; species Pallidibacillus thermolactis. The sequence continues at coordinate 152,838 of NZ_JAOUSE010000002.1, read as the reverse complement.
ATTACCGATAGCACAGATCCGATATTACCAAGACCCATAAGTATCGCTCATGTTGATCAAGATAAACAACAATTGGTATTAATTTATCGAATTGAAGGAAAAGGAACTGAACTTTTATCACGTAAACAAAAAGGGGATGTACTTACAATCATCGGACCGCTAGGAAATGGTTTTCCCATTTACGATATGAAACGGGGGCAAAAGGCTTTGCTTGTCGGTGGTGGTATTGGCACACCACCTTTACTTGAATTGTCAAAGCAATTGGTGATGCGCGGAATTGAAGTTATCCATGTCCTCGGTTTTCAAACAAAAGAAGGGGTGATTTTGCAAAATGAGCTCCAACATTTTGGGAAGACGTATCTTGCAACAGAAGATGGATCGGTCGGCATGAAAGGTTTTGTCACAGATGTCATTGAGCAATACCAAATCACCTTTGACCGGCTTTATACATGTGGGCCAACCCCCATGCTAAAGGCGTTAGAAGCAAATTTTCCAGAAAAAGAAATCTTTATGTCGCTTGAGGAACGTATGGCTTGTGGGATTGGTGCTTGCTATGCATGTGTTCGACATACTTGTAACCAAGATGATGATTTAGGATATAGAAAAATTTGTAGTGATGGTCCAGTATTTCGTACCGGGGAGGTTGTCTTATGAGTCGCTTAAATGTATCTTTACCGGGCTTACAATTAAAAAATCCAATCATGCCTGCTTCTGGATGTTTTGGTTTTGGAAGAGAATTTGCTGAACTGTACGATCTAAGTACCTTGGGAGCAATCATGATCAAAGCAACAACTGTTGAACCGCGCTTTGGTAATCCAACACCGCGAGTTGCTGAAACATCTGCTGGCATGTTGAATGCGATCGGACTACAAAATCCTGGTTTAGAAAAGGTAATCGGCGAAGAATTGCTGTGGTTGAGCCAATTTGATGTTCCTATTATCGCCAATATTGCTGGTATGACCGTTGACGATTATATTCATGTTGCTCAAGAAATATCTACAGTTTCAAACGTAAAAGCATTAGAATTAAATATTTCATGTCCAAATGTAAAACAAGGTGGGATTACTTTTGGGACTGTGCCAGAAGTAGCAAAGGAAGTAACAGAACAAGTAAAAGCAGTATCAGATGTTCCAGTATATGTCAAATTATCTCCAAATGTAGCAGATATTAAAGAAATGGCAAAGGCTGTTGAAGAAGGCGGAGCGGACGGAATTACGTTAATTAATACTTTGACAGGTATGCGAATTGACGTAAAAACAGGAAAACCAATTCTTGCAAACATTACAGGTGGCTTATCTGGCCCAGCGGTTAAACCAGTGGCTATTCGGATGGTTTATGAAGTAAGTCAAACCGTTAATATCCCTATTATTGGCATGGGCGGTATTCAAAGTGCAGAAGATGTTTTAGAGTTTTTTTATGCAGGCGCAAGTGCTGTAGCTGTCGGCACAGCCAATTTTGTTGATCCCTTTATTTGTCCCAAAATTATTAACGATTTAGAAAAATTATTAGACAAATATCAAATTCATCACATTACCGACATTATAGGAAGGAGCTGGGCTTAATGGAATATCCGGTTATTATTGCGCTTGATTTCCCAAATAAAGAAGAAACGCGAACATTTTTAAAAAAATTTTCCGATGAAAACCTTTTTGTTAAAGTAGGAATGGAATTATTTTATCAAGAAGGTCCAGAAGTTATTAAAGAGATTAAAGCATATGGTCATAAGATTTTTTTAGATTTAAAATTACATGACATTCCGAATACCGTTTACCGAACTATGAAAAGATTAGCGTGTTTAGATGTCGACTTAGTCAATGTTCATGCTGCTGGTGGCAGTGAAATGATGAAGGCGGCTATTGAAGGACTAGCAGAAAATTCAAGAGGAGAGCGACCGAAATGTATTGCTGTAACACAATTAACGAGTACATCGGAAGATCAAATGCGACGTGAACAATTAATTGAAAAAAGATTAATTGACTCTGTTTATCATTATGCAAAACTAGCTAAGGACTCAGGCTTAGATGGGATTGTGAGCTCTGTTCATGAAGCAAAGTTAATTAGAAGTATAGATGAAGACTTGATCATCATTACTCCTGGAATACGTTTAGCTTGTGATCAGGATGGGGATCAAAAACGCGTTGCTGACCCAAGATTTGCTCGTTTACAGGGAGCAACAGGGATTGTTGTCGGCCGTTCCATTACGAACAAAAAAGACCCTTATCAAGCATATTTAACAGTGAAAAAGGAATGGGAGTTGGTTGAATCATGAGTATCGAACAATTTTTAGCAGATAAATTATTGGAAATAGGAGCCATTTCGCTTAATCCGAATGAACCGTTTTTATGGGCTTCTGGTATAAAGTCACCAATTTATTGTGATAACCGATTAACATTAGGTTATCCGACGTTACGAAAAGAAATTGCCAATGGAATGGCAAAATTAATTAAGACGCATTTTTCCGATGTTCAGTTGATTGCAGGTACAGCAACAGCCGGTATTCCACATGCTGCCTGGGTTTCGGACATCATGAATTTACCGCTTTGTTATGTACGATCCAATGTCAAAGGTCACGGCAAAAAGAATCAGATTGAAGGAAAGTATTTTACTGGACAAAAAGCCGTTGTCATAGAAGATTTAATTTCAACTGGAATAAGTTCGATCAAAGCGGCCCTCGCTTTACAAGAAGCAGGCGTGGAAGTATTAGGTGTCGTTTCCATTTTTACATATGAATTACCAGTCGCAGATGAGCAATTTAAACAAGTTGGGATCCCTTATCATTCATTAACAACATTTACAACACTTTTGGATACAGCCACCACAAGTGGAAATATAACTGAGCAGGAAAAACAATTTATTTTGAAATGGAAAGAAAACCCGAAAACATGGGGGGAATGAATCAAATATAAGTCACCTTTATCGCCCGATAAGCAGAATGTCTTTCACATGGAAAAAACGGAGGAAAAAATCCGGGTGAAATGTCCGCAATCAGCCTTCTCGAGGAAAGAAATATCCTCGAGAGGCCATCATTGAAAAATCAGTGCTGTATATTTACTAGAAGTTATTTTTAGGACAAAGCTAATAAAAATATAACCAAAAAAGGATCAATAACTTCCACCATTTACAAAAGCATCTATTTTTACGAACCTTCCGAAAAGACCACTATTCCGTGAATTTCCCTAAAACCTTCTATCTTTATCTATGCCATTTTTAATTGAGCAACTAATTCGATATTTGGTGTTACATACATCGTCTGTTGGTGATCATAAATGACAAAACCTGGTTTTGCGCCACTAGGTTTCCGGACATATTTTACTTTTGTATAATCAACCGGAACTTGACTCGATTCGCGTGCCTTACTGAAGTATGCTGCAAGCATCGCTGCTTCTAACAATGTTTGTTCAGAAGGGCTAGTCGATCGAATGACAACGTGGGAACCAGGGATATCTTTTGTATGTAACCAAACTTCTTCTTTTTTTGCTAATTTCGTTGTTAAGTAATCATTTTGTTTATTATTTTTGCCTACTAAAATTAAAGTCCCGTCCGTAGCTTTATATTTTTCTAAGACAGGGGTTGTCTTTTGGTTCTTTGTTTTTTTAGTATTTCGTTTTTTAATGATCCCTTGTTCCGCTAACTCTTCTTTAATTTCTTCAATATCCTTTGGTGCTGCCGATTCAATTTGTTGTAAAACATTTTCTAAATACAGTACTTCTTCTTTTGTTTTTTCAATTTGTTCACGAACAGCGACAACAGCATGCTTTCCTTTTTGATATTGATTGAAATACCATTGTGCATTTTCGGAAGGTGTTTTATGCGGATTTAAGGGAATTGTGATCGGTTTATTTTCATCGTAATAATTTTCAACGGTAATTTCTTCCATTCCTTTATCCACCATATACAAATAAGCTGTTAAAAGCTCACCATATCGTTGATATTTTGAACTATTTTCCGCCTCTTTCAGATCCGCCTCTAACTTTTTCATTTTAGTATAATTTTTATCAATTTCATTTTTTAATCGCTTCTCCAGATCGCCGGCTAACTGTTTCACACGATCCCGTTCGGCTTTTCCGTAATAATAGGCATCCAGCAATTTGCTTAATGAAGAAAAAGTTTTCCGTTTTCCTTCGACATGTTCTAATGGAATATAATAAAAGACTTCTTTTTTATCACTTTTTATAAGCGTTGGTTCAACATAATCACTTTTTACACATTCCATTAATTTAATAAAACTTTTCGGTAATGTAATTCGATTGGCAATTTCGGCATTATAGATGACTTCTTTCGCAAATAGTGGTGATATACCAGCAAATTGTGCAATGATCTGTTTGTCTAATTTTCCACTATTAAAATCTATCTGTTGTAAAACATCTTTTTCTGTTGCTTTAAAAGGATTCATTTTATTTTGTTCTGGCGGATATATATATTCATGGCCAGGTAAAATAGCCCGGTGACGATTAACAGCATAGGAAATATGTTTAATAGATTCTAATATCATATTTCGTTCATCATCGACGAGAATGATATTGCTGTGACGTCCCATAATCTCAACAATTAAGTTTTTATAAGAAATATCGCCAAGTTCATTTCTACCTTTTATTTTGAAAATAATAATCCGATCTAATCCTACTTGATAAATATCCTCTATAAACTGTCCTTCTAAATGTTTTCTCAACATCATACAAAACATGGGTGCTTCCTTAGGATTTTCCACCGTTTCATACGTAATTTGTACTCGAGCATATGAAGGGTGGGCAGACAGCAATACCCGATGATTTTTACCTTGTGAACGAACAGTTAAAATAATTTCATTGATAAATGGTTGGTGAATTTTCATAATTCTTCCACCTTTTAAAAGCGGGGAAAGCTCCTTCACCATCTTATATGTAAATAGACCATCAAACGACATTTGTTAACACCTTCTATACATTCTTAATAATCTTCCCCAAGTATAGCATTTTTTTCGGTGATGCTGAATATTCTTTATTGAAAGATTTGTACAAGCCATTTTATGTTTATAAAATTTTATTTATTTCGTTAAAAAAGTACGTTTTACGAAGAGCAAACAACATCTAATCGAAATTCAGCCATCGAACAAGTAATTAGAGGAGTGGATAGGAATAATGAGATACCATGAAATGAATCCAGAAGAAATACGTGAAAAAATCCAGACAGATTTCAACAAAGGATTAACAGAGGAGGAAGTTTCAAGGAGAAGAAAACAATTCGGTTTTAATGAATTACAAGAAGGAGAAAAGCAATCAGCGTTGCTTTTATTTTTTAGTCAATTTAAAGATTTTATGGTTATTGTATTACTTGTAGCAACATTGATATCGGGATTATTAGGGGAGTATATTGACGCCATAGCAATAATGGCTATTGTCCTATTAAATGGAATATTAGGTTTTTTTCAAGAACGACGGGCTGAAAAGTCGCTTGAAGCTTTAAAGGAATTATCTGCCCCGACTGCAACGGTTTTAAGAAACGGAAAATGGGTGAAAATCCCTTCGAAAGAAATTGTTCCTGGTGATATTATCCGCTTTGCTAGTGGTGATCGTATCGGAGCAGATGTGAGAATTTTAGAAGCGAACAGTTTAGAAATAGAGGAATCCGCATTAACCGGTGAATCTGTCCCAACGAGTAAAGATACGGAAGTTATTCATGGTGAAAATGTAGGGATTGGTGATATGTCCAATATGGCTTTTATGGGAACGATGGTAACCCGGGGTAGTGGTGTAGGTGTAGTCATCGGTACGGGAATGAAAACTGCGATGGGGCAGATTGCCGATATGTTGCAAACAACGGAAACTCTCACAACACCTCTTCAACGACGTTTAGAGCAACTAGGGAAGATCTTAATTATTGTTGCGTTATTTTTAACTTTATTAGTGGTTATGATTGGTATTATGCAAGGCCATGATCTATATACGATGTTTTTATCAGGAGTATCCCTTGCAGTTGCAGCAATTCCAGAAGGCTTACCAGCGATTGTGACAATTGCTTTGTCACTTGGTGTGCAACGAATGATTAAGAAGAACTCGATCGTTCGAAAATTACCTGCAGTCGAAACTTTAGGTTGTGCATCGGTGATCTGTTCAGATAAAACTGGGACGATGACTCAAAATAAAATGACCGTCACCCATTTATGGGCAAATAATGAAGTTTGGAATGTTTCTGGACAAGGATATGTTCCTGAAGGTAAATTCATGAAAAATAACAATATTGTTGATCCTAAGAAAGATGTACATTTTGAGAAATTACTTTCTTTTGCCATACTTTGTAATCATGCCAATTTAATTACTGAAAAAAAGAACGATTATAAATTAGACGGTGATCCGACAGAAGGAGCACTATTAGTCGCTGGCTTGAAGGCAGGCTTTACAAGAGAAAATTTACTGAACGAATATACCATTATTCAGGAGTTTCCGTTTGACTCGGCGAGAAAAATGATGACGATTATCGTGGAAAATAAAAAAGGTGAGCGGTTCGCGATTACAAAGGGTGCACCAGACATTTTAATTCAATTAAGTGAGTCGGTTTTCGCGAATGGAAAAGAACAGCATTTAACACAACAATGGATAAACCGTTTGCAACAGGCAGTTGAGTCTTTAGCGAAGCAAGCATTACGTACAATTGCGATCAGTTACAAAAAACTGAATACAAAAACAACATATGTTCATGAATCGGAAGTGGAAAACAATTTAACGTTTATTGGATTGCATGGGATGATTGACCCTCCAAGACCTGAAGTAAAAGATGCGATCAAAGAATGTAAAGAGGCTGGTATTAAAACGGTCATGATTACCGGTGACCATGTCATAACAGCGAAAGCAATCGGAAAAGAGTTAGGCTTAATTCGGTCCGACAGTCTTGTACTTGATGGTGCGACATTAGATACCATGTCAGTGGAAGAATTAGAAGAAGTAGTAGACCGAGTATCCGTTTTTGCTCGAGTGTCACCTGAACATAAATTGAAAATCGTTAAGGCATTGCAAAATAATGGCCATATTGTAGCGATGACAGGTGATGGAGTGAATGATGCTCCGGCGATTAAAGCAGCAGATATCGGGATTGCTATGGGAATTACAGGTACGGATGTGGCAAAAGAATCTTCATCTCTCGTCTTATTGGATGACAATTTTGCAACAATTAAAGCAGCCATTCAAGAAGGACGAAACATATATGAAAATATTCGAAAATTTATCCGATATCTCCTTGCATCCAATGTCGGCGAAATTTTAGTTATGTTATTTGCCATGATTTTAGCAATGCCATTACCGCTTGTTCCCATTCAAATTTTATGGGTAAACTTAGTAACAGATGGTTTACCGGCAATGGCATTAGGTTTGGATAGACCGGAAGATGATGTAATGAAGCGGGCACCTCGCAGTCCTAAAGAAGGTGTTTTTGCTCGAGGGCTTGGTTGGAAAGTAATCTCTAGGGGATTTTTAATTGGAGTTGCCACATTAATAGCATTTATTGTAGTATACAGAAATAATCCAAATGATTTAGCTTATGCACAAACCGTTGCTTTTGCTACACTCGTTTTAGCTCAATTGATTCATGTGTTTGATTGTCGCAGTGAACATTCAATTTTTTCAAGAAACCCATTCGGCAACCCATATTTAGTTTGGGCAGTCATTTCAAGTGTAATCTTATTGTTAGTGGTTATATATTATCCACCATTAGCAACCGTATTTCATACGGTCCCAATTGTGCCTAGAGATTGGTTACTTATTCTTGCGATGGCTTCCATACCAACATTTCTTCTTGTCGGTTCCTTATTTATTCATAAGAAATAAGCATTCGGGCAAAAGGAAATTAATCCCTTTTGCCTTTTCTATTTTATGTTACAATAGTAATTAAACGACGAATTAGAAACTAGGTGAGATTGTGGTTAAAAGTATGACTGGTTTCGGTCAAAGTAAAATTGAATATGAAAATTTTTATATATCGGTTGAAATACGTTCGGTTAATCATCGTTATTTAGATTTCCATATTCGAATGCCCCATCAGTTTATGCAATTAGAAGATAAAATAAAAAAAATTTGTCAACAATACGTATCTAGAGGTAGAGTTGATTGTTATGTTAATATTGAAGGATCAGGTTTAGTAAAAAGAAAACTTGCCATTGACTGGAATTTAATTGATGAGTATTATCAATACATAACGAATTTAAAAGATCGTTTTCAAATCAACGGAAATATACAATTGTCTGACCTTTTACAACGAAATGAATTGATTGAAATTGTTGAAAAAGAATTGGATAATGAGGAACTTGACCAAGCTATTTTACAAGCTGTAGAAGAAGCTGTGCAAAATTTAACAAATATGCGTATAATAGAAGGACAAGTTTTAAAACAGCAGTTGGATCAGAATATCGATCAAATGAAAGATCAGCTAAAAAAAATCAATGACCTCATTCCAGTCGTTCAGAAAGAATATGAAGAACGATTAACAAAGAGAATTTCTGAATATACAGAAGGACTCATTGATGATTCACGAGTGTTGACGGAGATTGCAATTTTTTCAGAACGATCGGATATTACAGAAGAACTGACCCGGTTGCAAAGTCATGTACAACAATTTCAATCTACCTTTGAATTAAAGGGACCTGTTGGAAGGAAATTTGACTTTTTAGTGCAAGAAATGAATCGAGAAGTGAACACGATCGGTTCAAAATCTAACAGTATTGAAATTAGCCAAAGTGTTGTGGAATTAAAAACCATTATTGAAAAAATCCGGGAACAAGTACAAAATATTGAATAGATTAAAAAGTTATTGGGGATGGAGGCCAAATGGTGAAATTGATTAATATAGGTTTTGGAAGCGTCGTTTCTTCCAATCGGATAATTGCTATTGTCAGTCCTGAGTCTGCTCCGATTAAGCGTATGATTCAAGATGCAAGGGATCAAGGCACATTAATAGATGCTACATATGGTCGTAAAACACGGGCGGTGATCATTATGGATAGTGAACATATTATTTTATCTGCCGTCCAACCTGAAACGGTCGCTAGTCGTTATACAAATGAAGATGAACAGCAAGGGTAGGTGGAACAATGGAAACCGAAAAAGGATTACTAATTGTACTTTCTGGTCCTTCCGGTGTCGGTAAAGGAACCGTTCGAAAAGCGATATTTTCAGAACCAGATATTCAATTTGAATATTCGATTTCTGTTACGTCACGAAAGATGAGACCAGGAGAAGTCGATGGTGTGGACTATTTCTTTAAGACTCGAGATGAGTTTGAAACAATGATTAAAAACGATGAGCTGTTAGAATACACAGAATATGTCGGGAACTACTATGGTACGCCTGTTGATTATGTAAAGAAGACGCTAAATGAAGGAAAAGATGTCTTTTTAGAAATTGAAGTTGAAGGTGCGAAACAAGTCCGCAATAAATTTCCCGACGGATTGTTCATCTTTTTAATTCCACCATCTTTAAGTGAATTAGAAAATCGGATAAAAACAAGAGGAACAGAAACAGACGATTTAATTCGTAGCCGTATGACAGTTGCAAAAAATGAATTAAAAATGATGAATCTATATGATTATGTTGTTGAAAATGATAAAGTTGAACATGCAGTAGAAAAAATTAAAGCGATTGTCATTGCTGAACATTGTAGACGAAATCGTGTCGAAAAACGTTTTAAAAAGATTTTGGGGGTTGATTAAACATGTTATATCCATCAATCGATACATTATTAGAAAAAGTTCCTTCAAAGTATATGCTTGTTACAGTAGGTGCAAAGCGTGCTCGTCAAATGAAGGATAACGAAGACTATCAATTGGAAGAATATAAAGCATATAAAGTTGTCGGTAAAGCTTTAGAAGAAATTAGTGTCGGTGCCATTCAATTAGCAAATGAAAATAAAGAAAACTAAGACAAAACATTTTTTGTAAACCATATATTTTATTAGTATGTTTTAATTTTTTAGGGGCCATCCAACCGTCGTCATTTGACTTGGATAGCCTCTTTTATTTTCAATCGCTTTAACGCTTGTAAGTTTCAACTACATTCAATATATATAAAGTATGCTGTTTGAACGGTCTTTTCTTAATACTATCGATTTGAAAATTATTTATGATAAGATGAAAAAGAGTAAATTAAGAATATAGATTGTCATATGAATTGATCAGAAATGAGGGGACATATGTGAAAGGAAAAAATATACTCTTATGTGTAACAGGTGGAATTGCTGCCTATAAAGCTATTGCCTTAACAAGTAAACTTACGCAAGCAGGATTCAATGTTAAAGTCATGATGAGTAAGAATGCGCTAGAATTTGTTACACCTCTGTCTTTTCAGGCAATATCAAGAAATGATGTGTATACAGATACTTTTGATGAAAAAGATCCTGCAAAAATTGCGCATATTGATCTTGCCGATTGGCCAGATTTAATTATTGTTGCTCCTGCAACAGCAAATATGATCGGGAAAATAGCGAATGGAATAGCCGATGACATGATTTCAACGACATTACTTGCAACAACAAAACCGGTCTGGATTGCACCTGCGATGAATGTTCATATGTACCAACATCCAGCAGTGCAACGCAATATGTCCATTTTAAGAGAGTTCGACTATAAGTTTATCGAACCAGGTGAGGGCTATTTAGCCTGTGGCTATGTCGGAAAAGGCCGTTTAGAAGAACCAGAGTCAATTGTTAATCATGTGAAAAATTATTTTTCCCACCGTACCGAACTGCTATTAAAAGGGAAAAAGGTTGTTGTAACGGCTGGTCCAACTCGTGAGCGAATAGATCCCGTTCGGTATTTGACAAACTTTTCATCAGGAAAAATGGGATATGCTATAGCCGGTATAGCTGCTAAACTCGGGGCTCATGTGACATTGATATCAGGGCCAGTTAATTTAAATATTCCACTAGGTGTAGACGTTGTTCATGTTGAAAGTGCAGAAGAAATGTATCAAGCAGTAATGGCCAGATTTGATGAAGCCGATATTGTAGTAAAAACAGCAGCTGTCGCTGATTATCGACCTGAGCAAATCCATGATCAAAAAATGAAAAAACAAGAAGGTGCTACGGTAATCAACCTCGTTCGCACGAAAGATATTTTATCGGAACTTGGCAAAAGAAAGACACACCAATTATTAGTTGGATTTGCGGCAGAAACAAATAATATAGATGAATATGCAAGAAAAAAATTAAAAGATAAAAATGCGGATATGATTGTTGCTAATAATGTTACAACAAATGGTGCAGGTTTTGGTAGTGATACAAATATCGTCACGATATATAAAGCGGATGGTACGAAAAAAGAATTACCAAAATTATCTAAACAAGATGTTGCTTTAGAAATTTTTAAAGAAGTGATTGAAATTCTAAAAAGGAAAGAGTAATATGAAAAAAATTGCCAGTGTCATCGTAGATGTACCGACATTGCAAACGAATAAGCCGTTTGATTATTATATTCCTGAAGAGTTCATAGGGCATATTGAAATAGGGATGCGTGTGGTCGTTCCTTTTGGAAACAGGCATATCCAAGGGTTTGTCGTTGGTTTAAAAGAAAGATCTGATATAAAAAACTTAAAAGAAATCATCGAACCGATGGATGTAATACCAGTATTAAATAAAGAGTTGTTACATATTGGTGATTATTTATCAGAAAAAACGCTTTGTTTTAAAATTGCAGCCTATCAAGTGATGCTACCACCGGCACTTAAGGCTAAATATGAAAAATATATAACATTGATTGATGATCATGCCCTTGAACAATTACCAACGGATTTAAAAAAACTATTTGACAAGCAAAAACGATTAAAATGGAAAGATGTCGAAAAGTTTGTTTCTACATCTTATTTGTATCGCAAAGCAAAGGAAGGCTTGTTTGAAGTAACATATGAAGTAAAAAACCAAGGGAATAAGAAGAAAGTTTTATATTATGTTCCGACAACAAACGATGTAGAACACTTTCAAAACAAAAAGAATCAATTATCGAAGCCGCTTAGTCAAAAACAAGAAGAAATTTATCAAGTGTTTTTACGGCATTTTCAGCCACATACCGTAAGCCAAATGGAGCGAAAGGTAGCAAATGCAAGGGCTCCATTAAATGCGCTTGTCAATAAGGGGCTGTTGAAAAAAGAAGAATATGAGCAATATCGTGATCCATATGTAAATCGGTATTTTCAGAAGACGAAAGCATTACCGTTGACAGAAGATCAGCAAAAGGCGATTACACCGATCTTAAATACGATAGAAGAAAAACAACAAGAGGTCTTTCTTCTCCATGGGGTAACCGGTAGTGGGAAAACAGAAGTATATTTACAAGCAATTGAAAAAGTGATCAATCAAGGTAAAGAAGCGATTGTTCTTGTCCCAGAAATTTCGCTAACACCGCAGATGGTAAACCGTTTTAAAGGCCGTTTTGGTAATTTGGTAGCTGTATTACATAGTGGTTTATCTCTAGGGGAGAAATATGATGAATGGCGAAAAATACAACGTAAAGAAGTAAAAGTTGTTGTGGGAGCAAGGTCTGCCATTTTTGCCCCTTTCGAAAATATAGGCATTATCATTATTGATGAGGAACATGAAAATAGTTACAAACAAGAAGACATCCCGCGATATCATGCGCGAGATATAGCCATTGAACGGAGTAAAATTCACCATTGTCCAGTCGTTTTGGGCAGTGCAACTCCATCATTAGAAAGCTTTGCGAGAGCAAAAAAAGGAGTTTATAAACTATTAACGATGGATAAACGGATGAATCAGTCCCGACTTCCAACGGTAGAGATCGTTGATATGCGTAATGAATTGAAATCCGGTAATCGATCCATGTTTTCTGCGCAACTTTTTGAAAAAATGCAAGACCGATTGGCGAAAAAAGAACAAATTGTATTGATGTTAAACCGACGCGGTTATTCTTCCTTTGTGATGTGTCGGGATTGTGGCCTTGTTGTAAAGTGTCCGAACTGTGAAATTTCATTAACTTATCACAAAGTAACGGATCAATTAAAATGTCATTATTGTGGATTTGAAACAGGGACACCAAAAGTTTGTCCGGAATGCGGTAGTAACCATATTCGTTTCTTTGGTACAGGTACACAAAAGGTGGAAGAAGAGCTGGGGAAAGTTTTACCTGAAGCACGCGTTATTCGAATGGATGTCGATACAACGAGTCGTAAAGGATCCCATGAAAAGCTATTAACAGACTTTGGACAGGGCAAAGCTGATATATTGTTAGGGACACAGATGATTGCCAAGGGGTTAGATTTTCCTAATATTACCCTAGTTGGTGTTCTTTCGGCAGATAGTTCATTACATATACCTGATTTCCGTTCCAGTGAAAAAACATTCCAGTTACTCACCCAAGTAAGCGGTCGTGCTGGTAGGCATCAATTGCCAGGTGAAGTTATTATCCAAACGTATACACCGGAACATTACAGTGTTCAGTTAGCGAAAAATCATGATTATCTTCAATTTTATCGCCATGAAATGTTGATGCGGAAACAGGGCCAGTACCCACCGTTTTATTATTTAGTGTTAATTCATATAAACCATGAAGACGTTCAATATGTTTATACTGTTGCAGAAAAAATTGCGCAATTCTTACGCGCTCAACTTTTACCGTCAAGTAAAGTTTTAGGGCCAGCGGCTTCACCAATTGTCAAAATCAAAAATAAATATCGGTATCAAGTTTTAATAAAATATAAACATGACCCAAATATCACACCTGCATTAAAGAAGATTATTCATCATTTCTATCAAGATCAGTTAAAAAAAGGGTTAACCATATCCATAGATATGAATCCTTATTCATTAATGTAATGTTTTTGGAAAAAAACGGTTATATCAATGTTTTGGGGGTATAAACTTTGGCAACATTAGAAATAAGAACAATACCTGATCCGATTTTACAACAACCGTGTGAACCTGTTACAGAATTTAGTAACGAATTAGGACAGTTCTTAGATGATATGTACGAAACGATGGTTGCAGCAGATGGAGTTGGTATAGCGGCACCTCAAGTTGGTCATTTAAAACAAGTGGCGATCGTCGATATTGGTGATGGTAAAATCGAATTTATTAATCCTGTAGTTATGGAAAAACGTGGTATACAAATGAATTTAGAAGGATGTTTAAGTATACCGAACCAGTATGGAGAGGTGGAACGTTCTTATTATATCAAGGTTAAATATCGAGACCGAAATGGGAAAACGTATATCATGGAAGCGGAAGATTTTTTAGCACAGGCAATTCAACATGAACTCGATCATTTACAAGGCATCTTATTTACAACAAAAGTAGATAAAATTTATACAGAGGAAGAACTAGAAAGGCTTGATGTAGAATGACAAAAATTGTATTTATGGGTACACCAGATTTTTCAGTACCAGTATTAAGACAATTAATTAAAGATGGATTTGATGTGGTTGGGGTAGTTACACAGCCAGACCGTCCAGTCGGTAGAAAACGAAAAATTACACCTCCTCCTGTAAAAGTTGAAGCATTGAAACATCATATACCTGTTTATCAACCGGAAAAGATTCGTAATGAGGAATCTTTACAAGAAATACTAGATCTGAAACCAGATTTAATTGTAACGGCTGCCTTTGGACAAATATTACCAAAAAAATTACTGGATGCACCTAAGTTTGGTTGCATTAATGTTCATGCTTCGCTTTTACCTGAATTAAGAGGCGGGGCACCTATTCATTATGCGATCCTTCAAGGGAAAAAAGAAACGGGGATAACGATAATGTATATGGTGGAAAAACTTGATGCTGGTGATATGATTAGCCAAGTTAAAGTTCCAATTGATGAACGAGATACTGTTGGAACGTTACATGATAAATTAAGTGAAGCAGGAGCTAGATTGTTAAGTGAAACACTTCCGAAATTATTGAATGGTGAAATTACACCCATTCAGCAAAAGGATGAAGAAGCTACATTTGCTTTCAATATTAAAAGAGAAGATGAACGGATTGATTGGAACCGTTCTGGGGAAGACATTTACAACCATATTCGTGGATTAAATCCATGGCCGGTAGCCTTCACAACACTTCATGGTGAAACGTTAAAAATTTGGTGGGGTGAAAAAGTCCCTGCAAATCAGACGGCAGAGCCTGGTACGATCATTGAAATAGAAAAAGATGGTTTGGTTGTTGCGACAAGTAATGAAACGGCAATTAAAATTACTGAACTGCAGCCAGCAGGGAAAAAGAAAATGACGACGGAACAGTTTTTAAGAGGAACTAAGGAGCAGTTAAAAGGAACAAAATTAGGAGGAACTAGCAAATAATGGGTAATAATGTTCGAGAAGCCGCTGTCGAAGTACTGGTCCAAGTTGAAAAGCAAGGTGCTTATAGTAATTTATTAATCAATTCCACAATTGAAAAAAATCGCTTTTCTTCCTTAGATGCGAGCCTCCTAACTGAACTTTGTTACGGAACGATGCAAAGAAGAATGACGTTGGATTTTTTTCTAAAACCATTTATTAAAAAGCAAAAGCGGATTGATCCTTGGGTTCAACAGCTCCTTAGAATCTCTGTTTATCAATTTGTATTTTTAGATAAAATACCCGACCATGCGATAATTCATCAAGCGGTCAATATTGCGAAAAGACGTGGAAATAAAGGAATTAGTGGTTTTATTAATGGCGTTTTAAGATCCATTCAAAGAGAGGGTGTTCCCTCCTTTGATACGATCCAAGACCCAATTGAAAGACTTTCCATTGAAACAAGTCATCCGATATGGTTAGTCAAACGTTGGGTAGACCAATATGGGTTTGATATCACACGTCAAATGTGTGAGGAAAATTTAAATCCTTCAAAACAAACAGCGCGAGTAAATACACTACATACGACTGTAGATTGTGTATTAAAAGAATTAGAACGTGAAGGTTTTCATGTAGAAAAAAGTCGCGCAATACCGGAAGCGATAAAATCAGTACGCGGCAACTTAGTGAAGTCAAAAGCTTTTCAAAAAGGATCCATTACAATTCAGGATGAAAGTTCAATGATTGTTGCTTATTGTGTTGCGCCTAAGGAAAATGAAAAAATCCTGGATACATGTGCCGCACCAGGTGGAAAAACGACACATATGGCTGAAAAAATGAACAATCAAGGCGAAATCTTTGCTTTAGATATACATAAACACAAAATCAAATTAATCCAGGAGAATGCGAAACGTTTACACATAACAAACATACATACAAGACAGATGGATGCAAGAGAAGTAGGGCAACAATTCGAAAAGGAATCCTTTGATCGTATTTTAGTTGATGCACCTTGTTCAGGTCTTGGTGTATTAAAAGGAAAACCAGAAATTAAATATTCCAAAACTGAAGAGGATATTAAACGATTAGCAAAAATTCAAATCAATATATTACAATCTGCTGCACAGTTAGTTAAACCAGGTGGTATTCTCGTCTACAGTACTTGTACGGTAGATAAGGAGGAAAATGAAGGAGTTGCGAAAAAATTTCTTCAGCTAAATCCAGATTTTATTGGTGATACAGAAATCGTAGATCGGGTACCTGAAAAAATCAAACCTTTTGTACGTGAATATGATATCGAATTGTTGCCGCAAAATTTGCATTCAGATGGGTTTTATATTGCCTGTTTTCGTAAGAAACGGTAACTTAAATATGAAGATGTTTACATGATTTACAAAAATTGGTACTTTTGTAATGAGTTAGGCTGTTCTAAAAAGAACGAGGTGAAAATATGAAATTTGTCTACCGTACAGACCGTGGAAAAGTAAGAAACCATAATGAAGATCATGTTGGTATCTTTTTTAATCAATCCAACCAGATTTTAGCCGTTGTTGCAGATGGTATGGGTGGCCATTTAGCGGGAGATGTTGCGAGTAAAATGGCGACAGATTTATTGAAAAAATTTTGGATAGAAAAGGATCAAATTGAATCTCCCGAAGCTGCAGAACATTGGTTCAAAGAAAACGTATATAAAATTAATGAGGAGATTTTTCAGTATGCCAATGAACATCCGGAATGTCAAGGGATGGGTACGACGTTAGTGGCCTCCATTTGTACGGAAAAGTATATTACGATTGCTCATATCGGTGACAGTCGGGGGTATGTATTAACGGAAGATGGATTTCGACAATTAACGGATGATCATTCATTAGTCAATGAATTAGTGAAAAGTGGTCAAATTTCAAAAGAAGACGCTGAACATCATCCGCGAAAAAATGTACTATTACGGGCGTTAGGTACCGAATTAAATGTATCAATTGATACGTTGACAATTGAGTTTGAACCCGGTGATAGTTTGCTTTTATGTTCCGATGGACTAACAAATAAAGTTAGTGATGATGAGTTGTTAAATATTTTACAGTCGGAATTAAATTTAGAAGAAAAAGCAAATCAATTAATCCATCTTGCCAATGAAAAAGGCGGAGAAGATAATATCAGCCTTGCGATTATTGTAAATGATTTGAATGATGGGAAAGTTGGTGACTGATTGTGCTCATAGGAGAAAGAATTAACGATCGCTATAAAATATTAGACTTTATCGGCGGCGGTGGAATGGCAAATGTCTACTTAGCAAGGGATATGATTTTAGAAAGAGACGTGGCAATCAAAATTTTACGTCTAGACTTTGCCAATGATGATGAGTTTATTCGAAGATTCCATCGTGAAGCTCAGTCGGCCACAAGTTTAGTTCATCCGAATATCGTTAATATTTACGATGTCGGTGAAGAGAAAGATATTTACTATATTGTTATGGAATATGTTGAAGGCAAGACGCTAAAACAATATATCCAAGATCACCATCCGATTCCGATTGAAAAAGCAGTGGATATTATGTTGCAAATTACAAGTGCAATCAGTCACGCACATCAAAATAACATCATCCATCGTGATATTAAACCGCAAAATATTTTAATAGATAACAAGGGAAATGTTAAAATTACAGACTTCGGAATCGCAATTGCTTTAACATCGACGACAATTACACATACAAATTCTGTAATGGGCTCCGTCCATTATATTTCACCGGAACAAGCTAGAGGCGGTCTTGCAACAAAAAAGTCGGATATTTATTCATTAGGTATCGTGTTATTTGAATTATTAACGGGAAAGCTTCCATTTGAAGGTGAATCAGCCGTTTCCATTGCGTTAAAACATTTACAAAATGAAACACCACATCCAAGGTCCTGGAATCCAGATATCCCACAAAGTGTAGAAAATATTGTTTTAAAAGCGACAGCTAAAGATCCACATTATCGATATGAGGATATGGAAGCATTAATTGATGATTTAAATACATGCCTAAATCCAGAAAGATTGAATGAGCCAGTTTTTGTTTTACCGATAGATGATGAAGCGACAAAAGCCATTCCAGTAATAAAAGAACCGCAAAACTTCACTGAAATTCAAGAAACGATTATATCTCCACAATCGGAAGAAGATGAAGAAGATAATAATGGTAAAGCTAAACCAAAAGGAAAGAAAGGAAAAAGTAAGAAATCTGCCAAAAAGTCAAAAACAAATAAAAAGAAACGAAAAAAATGGCCGATCATCCTAACGTCAACAGCTGTATTGATTGTGCTCTTTGGAATTCTAATCATCACTTTCTTTCCAAGTATATTTGGGGCTAAGGAAATAGAAGTGCCAGACGTTACAGAACTTGAGTTAGATGAAGCGATTGAAATGTTGGAAGATGCTGGGTTTGTCATTGGAGAAACAATTGAACAACCCCATGATGAAATACCGGAAAACTTTGTCATTAAAACAAACCCAAAAGCAGGAAAGAAAAAAGTTGAAGGATCGCAAATTGATATTTATGTAAGTACAGGTAAAGAAACAATTGAAATGCTGGATTTAATTGGGCAGAATTATAAAGATGTTTTGGAAGAACTAGAAAATGAAGAGATTGAATTTATCGATATTAAACTTAATGAAGTTTATGATAACAGTGAACCTGGTACGATCATTGAACAAGATCCTAAACCTGGTGAAGAAATCATTCCTGATGAAACAGTTTTAACTTTGACGGTAAGTCAAGGTGTTGAAACGTTTACTTTAACTGATTTAACCCAATATAGCCGCTCTGCATTAAATGATTATGCAGAAAGACATGGTATCACCATTGAAGAAGAAGAGGAATATAGTGATAAAGTGCAAGAAGGTTTAGTAATAAGTCAAGAACCAAAACCTGGAACAGAACTGAAAGAAGGAGATACTGTTAAAGTAATCATCTCTAAAGGTGTTGAACCAGTTCCACGGACGGAAGAAATTGAGTTCACGATAGCATACACTGGTCAAGTTGGAGAAGATGGTCCAGAACCACAAGAAGTTCAAATCTTTATTCAAGATATGAATCACGAAGATTTTGAAGTACCGGTCGATACGTTTGAAATTACCGAATCGGTCACAAGGAAAATCTCGTTAACGATTGCACCAAATACAACGGCAAAGTATCGTGTCGTTGTAGACGGTGAAGTGGTTCGTAATGTAGAAATTCCATATACGCAATAACTTAAAGGTTCTAACTCTCAAAAAACATGGAGAGTTAGATCCATTTTTTATTACTCAAAAGAAATCGATCGAAAACTTTTCAAATCTATATTAGGATAAATCTAAATTTTAATGTAAAATAGGATTGGGTATGTATTCGTGAAAAAATTTACATTAAACGAAAAAAGGAGTGTTGCTATGGCGGAAGGGAAAATTATTAAAGCTTTAAGTGGTTTTTATTATGTAAAAAGTAATGATACGATTTTTCAGTGTAGAGGTAGGGGGGTCTTTCGGAAAAATAATATAACGCCCCTTGTCGGTGATAATGTTGTTTTTACAGCAGAAAATGATCGAGAAGGCTATATAATGGAAATTAAGGAACGGGAAAATGAATTAGTGCGCCCGCCGATTGCCAATGTTGACCAAGCGATTTTAATTTTTTCTGCTAAAGATCCTGAATTTAGTCCTCATTTATTAGACCGATTTTTAGTTATTATCGAATCGTATCAGATTAAACCCATTATCGTAATTACGAAAATCGATCTAGCAAATTCCGATGAACTATTGAATATTAAGCAATATGCAAAAGCTTATGAAAAAATCGGCTACGATGTCTTATTAACCTCTTCAAAAAATGAGATTGGTTTAGAAGATATTTATCCACTTTTAGAAAATAAAATAACGGTTTTTGCAGGACAATCAGGCGTCGGAAAATCCTCTTTATTAAATGCTTTACAACCTGAATTGAATTTAGAAACAAAAGCCATTTCGAAACATCTTGGGCGTGGAAAACATACGACTCGTCATGTAGAATTACTTGAAATTGGTAACGGCCTTGTAGCCGATACACCGGGTTTCAGCTCTCTAGATTTTAGTAATATTGAGGCAGAGGAGTTAACTTATTGTTATCCGGAGATGAAAGAACGATTTGCAAACTGTAAATTTCGAGGTTGTTTACATGATAAAGAACCACATTGTGCCATAAAAGAAGCCGTGGAAACAGGCGAAATTGAAGAATTCCGTTATAACCACTATTTACTGTTTTTAAAAGAAATACAACAAAGAAAGCCGAGGTATTAATTATGGTAAAAATTGCACCATCTATATTGTCAGCAGACTTTTCATTACTAGGACGGGAAGTTAAAGACGTAGAAAAGGCTGGGGCGGACTATATTCATATTGATGTAATGGATGGTCACTTTGTCCCCAATATTACGATAGGTCCATTAATCGTTGAAGCAATCCGTCCCGTTACTTCTTTACATTTTGATGTTCATTTAATGATCGAGAATCCAGAAAATTATATTCAAAACTTTGTTCATGCAGGTGCCGATTATATTTCTGTACATGTAGAGGCTTGTAAACATTTGCATCGGACCATTCACCAAATTAAAGAAACCGGTGTACGAGCAGGAGTTGTCTTAAATCCAGCTACACCAGTGGAAATGATTCGTGACGTATTAACGGATGTTGATCTTGTATTACTAATGACCGTTAATCCAGGGTTTGGCGGACAAAAATTTATTCCGAATGTTTTAAAGAAAATCGAACAAGTAAGACGTTGGCGTGATGAACAAAACCTTCATTTTGAAATTGAAGTGGATGGCGGAATTAATGCTGAAACAGCAAAACTTTGTGTTGCGGCTGGAGCTGATGTACTCGTTGCCGGTTCTTATATTTTTAATAATAAAGATCGTAGGGAAGCGATTGAGTCAATTCGGCAGAGCATCAGTGATCTGAAATGATCATTCACATTGTCGCAGGTGGTCCGAAAGAATACATTCCAGATTTATCCATATACAAAGAAGACAAAAATATTAAATGGATTGCCGTTGATCGCGGGGCACTATATCTACAAGAATTCAGCATCACTCCTGATGAAGCAATCGGTGATTTTGATTCAATGACCGAAGAAGAGTTAGAACAGCTGCGAAATAGCGGATTGAAGTTGGATCAATTTCAAGAGGAAAAAGACGAAACAGATATGGAATTGGCATTACATTTAGCATTTGAATATCATCCCGAAGCAATTCAGATTTTCGGTGCAACAGGTGGGCGTATCGATCATTTCATGGCAAATATAAGCTTGTTATACCAAGCATTACAATCCAATCGAAATATTCCAATTACCATCATCGATAAGCAAAATATGGCTTATATGACAAAGCCGGGTACATATACAATTGAAAAAATGGTTGATAAAAAATATATATCGTTTATACCGATAACAAAGGATGTTGAAAATTTAACATTAAAAGGTTTTAAATATCCATTAGAAAATCGTCATATTTTCTTCGGTTCCACATTATGTATAAGTAATGAACTTATTTTGAATCATGGTACTTATTCTTTTTCTAAAGGCATATTATTAGTAATAAGAAGTAGTGATAAGTAGGAAAATGCCTAAATTTAGTATGCTTTGAACTCATTTTTTGTTATCAGAATATGATATTAGTATATTCGAGTTGACAAGACTTACCTTAAAAAAAGATTAACGGTAAGTTGCATGAATCCTATGCTTGTGGGACCGAGGAGGGAATATTAGAGTGAAATTTTATACCATTAAATTGCCAAGATTTTTAGGAGGATTTGTTCGAGCCGTCTTAAATGCATTTAAAAAAAGTTGACCAGTCTTATAATTCGCTTTCATGTACATGGTGTAAAGAAAAAAAGCCCTTACCATTATAGCAAGGGCTTTTTTTCTTTACAGTTCATGCTTCATTATCGTAACGTAACTTTCCATACGTTTATTAATAAACGATTACACACGTTGAACCTTTCCAGATTTTAACGCACGAGCAGAAACGTAAACACGTTTTGGCTTACCATCAACTAAAATACGAACTTTTTGTAAGTTAGCTCCCCATTTACGACGAGTAGCGTTCATTGCATGTGAACGAGCGTTACCGAAAGAAGCTTTTTTACCAGTAACTACACATTTACGTGCCATTCTATTTCCCTCCTTAAAAACCATCTCAATCAACATTTTAACCTATTAAAGATACTCAAATACTTTACCATAGATTCCCTTAATATGCAAGGGGGATAAGAAATAAAAAACCTTGTTAGAATCTCCATTTCGTGATATTCATTTGTTTGACTTTGAAGAAATTTATTAAAAAAGAATCATTTGTTACTTTTAAGTGAAAGTACTTGACATATCCTTTGTTTTTTCGCTTATATTATAAAAGACGGCTTGTCTTTTTTATTGATCACAATTATAGTAAAATAAGCATAAACCGAAATGAAAACCTTGTAAGGGGGAATCGTACATGTCCATCGAATTAAAAACGAAATTAGGACATATTGAAATTACAACTGATACAATTGCACAAATATGTGGTGGTGCTGCTGTAGATTGTTACGGTATTGTAGGTATGGCGTCGAAAAAACAACTTAAAGACGGGATTTCTGAAATTTTAAGAAAAGAAAACTATTCCAAAGGTGTCATTGTCCGTCAAGAGGATGATCAAATACATATTGATTTGTATATTATTGTTAGTTATGGAACGAAAATTTCTGAAGTGGCACATAACGTTCAATCAAAAGTTAAGTATGTACTAGAACAAACACTTGGTGTACGAGCTGATTCAGTCAATATTTTTGTGCAGAGTGTTCGGGTGACGAACCCATAAGTAAGGAGGAAAAAATGTGTCAATTACAGTAATAGATGGGAATCGCTTCGCAGAAATGATTTTTCATGGGGCAAATCATTTGTCTCGAAATGCAGAATATGTTGATTCATTGAACGTTTTCCCAGTACCTGATGGGGATACGGGAACAAATATGAATTTATCCATACAGTCAGGTGCAAAGGAAGTTCGTAATAACAAACAATCACATGTAGGAAATGTTGGTAAAGCACTTTCTAAAGGGTTGCTAATGGGGGCTCGAGGGAATTCAGGTGTTATTCTTTCTCAATTATTCCGTGGCTTCGCGAAATCGATCGAAGAAAAGGAAGTGCTATATGTTGATGATTTTGTCCAAGCGTTAAACGATGGTGTGGATACAGCTTATAAAGCTGTTATGAAACCGGTTGAAGGAACAATATTGACTGTTGCCAAAGATGTAGCAAAACGAGCAAAAGAAGTCGGTAACCAAACAAAGGATTTAACAGTCTTATTAGAAGAAGTTGTAAAAGAAGCGAAAGCATCATTACAACGAACCCCTGACTTATTACCAGTATTAAAAGAAGTCGGTGTGGTTGATAGTGGTGGACAAGGATTAGTATTTGTTTTGGAAGGCTTTTTAGCCAGCCTTAAAGGTGTAAAATTGGATGATATGGAAACACCGGAAGTTTCAATGGAACAGCTTGTGAAGAATGAGCATCATAAAAGTGTGCAAAGCTTCATGGATACTGAAGATATTCAGTTTGGCTATTGTACAGAGTTTATGGTGAAATTTCAAGAAGATAAATTGAAGGAAAATCCTTTTTCTGAAGAACAATTTAGAAATGCCTTAAGTGAAATAGGGGATTCTTTATTAGTTGTTGCCGACGATGAAATTGTTAAAGTTCACGTACATACTGAACAGCCAGGTGATGCTTTAAACTACGGTCAACGATTTGGTGAATTAATCAATTTAAAAATTGAAAATATGCGCATGCAACATTCAACCATTGTTGAGGGAGAAAAGAAAGTCGAAGCTCCAACCCCTGTTAAAAATCGTTCGGAATATGGTATTGTTACCGTTGCAATGGGTAGTGGCATCAGTGAGTTATTCAAAAGTATCGGAGCACAAATTGTCATTGAAGGCGGACAAACAATGAATCCAAGTACAGAGGATATTGTGAAGGCAATTCAAGAAGTTAACGCGGAGAAAGTATTTGTGCTTCCAAATAA
The DNA here is from genome assembly GCF_025660415.1 of Pallidibacillus thermolactis. Lineage (NCBI taxonomy): Bacteria > Bacillati > Bacillota > Bacilli > Caryophanales > Bacillaceae > Pallidibacillus > Pallidibacillus thermolactis. The sequence goes on along the minus strand of NZ_JAOUSE010000002.1, from coordinate 128,556 downwards.
TAAAAATATTATATTAGCTGCTGAACAAGCACGGGATCTTGTTGAACAAGAAGTCGTTGTTATTCCATCAAGAACAGTACCACAAGGTTTATCTGCTTTACTGGCCTTTAATCCAAGTGCAGATTTAAAACAAAATAAAGAGGCTATGGTTGAAGCGTTAAGCCATGTTAAATCCGGTCAAGTGACTTATGCTATCCGAGATACGAATTTCGATGGATTAACGATCAAAAAAGGCGACTACATGGGTATAAAAGAAGGAGAAATTGTTGTTTCCAATTCAAACCTATTAGAAACAACAAAGGAATTAATTCATCAAATGTTAGATGAAGAAAGTGAAATTTTGACTATTATAAAAGGAGAAGAAACGACAACTGAACAGGTGGAACAAATCGTTTCATTTGTAGAAGAGCACTATGAAGATGTTGAAGTAGAAATACATGATGGTCAACAACCATTGTACAATTTTATTTTTGCTGTTGAATAGTTGAAAAGGGCTGACTTTTTGTCCAGCCCTTTTTGTGTTTTCAATAATTTCCTATTCATAATATAATAATGGTTGAAGTTCATCTTATAACGATAAATGATCGCGAATTTATCCAAGTATGAAAAGTTATATGATCATATTATGAAGATGTTTTGTTTTTTCATTTATTACCAACTTTTACTAAGAAATACATAATAAATCAAGGAGTTAGTAAAATTGAATGAAGTGTTGAAACAACCAGTTACTGTCATTCGTGGCATTGGTGAGGAAACAGCAAAATTACTTGAGGAACTTCATATCTTCACTGTTGAAGATTTATTATTATATTTACCATTTCGTTATGATGATAATCGAATACGTGATTTAGCAGAAGTAGATCATGATGAACGTGTCACAGTTGAAGGTGTTATTGTTAGTTTACCAACCATACAGTACTATGGTAGAAAAAAATCCCGGTTGACCGTTAAAGTTATGGTGGAACGTTACGTTATTACCGCTGTATTTTTTAATCAACCATATTTAAAAAACAAACTGAAGATGAATACAGAAATCACACTTAATGGGAAGTGGCATCGGTATCGTCAGCAAATCACTGTTCAACAATTTAAAATCGGACACGACAATCAACCCCACAATGATTTTAGCCCGGTATACTCTGTTAAAGGGAATATTACGGTAAATAGTATCCGTAAATTTATTTCTGCAGCTTTTGATCAGTTCGGTCATGAACTAGAAGAAATCCTACCCGCATTTTTAATACAGCAGTATCGATTATATCCGAGAAAAGAAGCCATTCGTGCGATGCATTTTCCGAAAGACGTCCAAGATCTAAAACAAGGACGACGTAGACTTGTTTATGAGGAATTTTTACAATTTCAATTAAAAATTCAAGCACTTAGAAAGTTTCAAAGGGAAAATTCTGAGGGAGTTTTGATCCGATATGATAATGAAAAATTGAAAAGTTTTATTTCTAACCTACCTTTTCCATTAACAAATGCTCAAAAACGAGTTTTGGCTGAGATCTTAATCGATTTAAAGTCTCCTTATCGTATGAATCGACTGTTACAAGGGGATGTTGGATCCGGGAAAACGATTGTAGCTGCAATTAGTCTATATGCTGCTGTCACTGCTGGTTTTCAAGGTGCGCTTATGGTTCCTACAGAAATTTTAGCTGAACAACATGCGGATAGTTTAATGGGTTTATTTGAGCCGTTTAATGTTGAAGTGGCTCTGCTCACCGGTTCGACAAAGAAAAAGGAACGCACGGCAATTCTAGAAGGTCTACAAGCTGGCAGGATTCCTATCATTATTGGTACCCATGCTTTAATCCAAGAGGATGTGAACTTTGCCAAACTCGGTTTAGTGATCACGGATGAACAACATCGTTTTGGTGTTGAACAGCGTCGCATTCTTAGGGAAAAAGGTGAAAACCCGAACACATTATTTATGACAGCTACACCTATACCAAGAACGCTAGCGATTACAGCCTTCGGTGAAATGGATGTTTCCATTATTGATGAAATGCCTGCAGGGCGTAAGGAAATTAAAACATATTGGGCAAAACCTAATAATTTTGAACAAGTACTTCAGATGATGGAAAAAGAATTACAGGCAGGGAGACAAGCGTATGTGATCTGTCCGTTAATTGAAGAATCGGAAAAACTCGATGTCCAAAATGCGATCGATGTTTATCATCAACTAGTTCATTATTTTGGTACACGTTTCCAAGTAGGGCTGATGCATGGAAGATTACATACTGATGAAAAAGAACAAGTGATGAAAGAGTTTAGTGAAAATAAAATACAGGTGCTTGTTTCCACAACGGTGGTTGAAGTAGGTGTAAACGTACCAAACGCAACAGTAATGGTCATTTATGATGCTGAACGTTTTGGTCTTGCCCAACTCCATCAATTGAGAGGAAGGGTTGGGCGAGGTAAACATCAATCCTATTGTATTTTATTAGCGGATCCAAAAACCGAAGTTGGAAAAGAAAGAATGCGAATAATGACGGAAACAAACGATGGTTTTGTTTTGAGCGAACGGGATTTAGAGCTACGGGGACCCGGTGACTTTTTTGGGAAAAAGCAAAGTGGCATGCCGGAATTTAAAGTGGCGGATATGGTACATGATTACCGAGCTTTGGAAACTGCGAGACAGGATGCAGAAAAGTTTATTCATTCTAAGGAATTTTGGGAAGATGAAGAATTTAAATACTTAAGGAATATGATTATTCAATCAGGTGTATTAGATGGTGAGAAACTAGATTAATGTACCTTCCTTAAACATATAAAATTCGTTTAAATTAGATAAAAGAACAGAATGAAAAAGAAAGAATGTAATTTTTTCTTGCATAAAAAAAACAGGTTATATATACTACTGTTAGTACCTAGTCATAATATGTAGGTGAAACTATGAAACTAAGTAAAAAAGAACGGCAACAACTTCTTAATCAAACATTAAAGGAAAACCCGTTTATTACGGATGAAGAATTGGCAGAAAAATTTTCGGTTAGTATTCAAACGATTCGGCTTGACCGTTTAGAATTAAATATACCTGAGTTACGTGAGAGAATTAAAAACGTAGCCCAGCATAATTTTTCAGAAAAGGTCCGTTCATTACCGATTGATGAAGTCATTGGAGAAATTGTTGATATGGAATTAGATCGCCATGCGATCTCAATACTCGATATTAAGCCAGAACATGTCTTTAGTCGTAATCAAATTGCACGAGGACATCATCTTTTTGCCCAAGCCAATTCGTTAGCTGTTGCAGTGATTAATGATGAACTTGCTTTGACAGCATCAAGTAATTTACAATTTTTGCGACAAGTGAAATTGGGTGAACGGGTGATTGCAAAGGCAAAAGTAGTGGAACAAAAAGACCCGAAAGGAAGAACAATTGTTGTAGTTGAAAGTTTTGTAAATCAAGAACTCGTTTTTAAAGGTAAGTTTTCTATGTACCGTTCAAAAAGTGAGAAGGTGGACAAGCAATGAAAATAACAATTGATGCAATGGGGGGAGACAATGCACCTGAAGCAGTTGTTAAAGGTGCAATGAAAGCAGTAAATAATTTCCCTGATTTATCCATCACATTAGTAGGAAATAAACAACAAATAGCGAAATATTTAATAGAACATGAAAGAATTTCGATTATCCATACGGATGTCATGATTACTGGAGATGATGAACCTGTAAGAGCTGTACGGAGAAAAAAAGACGCTTCTATGGTTATAGCTGCACAAGAAGTGGCAGAAGGTCGTAGTGATGCTTGTATATCTGCAGGTAATACCGGTGCTTTAATGGCAGCAGGACTATTTGTTGTAGGACGAATTAAAGGTATTGAACGACCAGCACTTGCTCCTACTTTACCGACGATTGATGGAAACGGTGTGCTATTGCTTGATGTTGGTGCCAATGCGGATGCAAAACCTAAACATTTACTGCAAAACGCATATATGGGGGCTGTTTATAGTAAAAAGGTTCGGGGGATTCAAAATCCTCGAATCGGATTATTAAATATCGGCACTGAGTCTCATAAGGGAAATGAACTAACAAAACAAGCCTATGAATTGTTTGAAAAAGCAAACTTTCATTTTGTTGGTAATGTGGAAGCGAGAGATTTACTAGAAGGAGTTTGTGATGTAGCAGTAACCGATGGATTTACCGGAAATATGATTCTAAAAACTGTCGAAGGAACGGCAATGTCAATAGTGAAAATGTTAAAAGAAATCTTAATGAGCAGCTTTAAAACAAAAATGGCCGCTCTTGTCATCAAAAATGATCTAGCAGAGTTAAAAAATAAAATGGACTACTCAGAATATGGGGGAGCATTGTTATTCGGTTTACAAGCTCCTGTAGTAAAAGCGCACGGTTCTTCCGATGAACAGGCTATTTTCTCAGCTATCCGTCAAGCCAGAGACATGGTAAACGGTGAAGTACCACAAAAAATTACAGAGGCCATAGAGGATAAATAGTTGTACGCATTTATAATAAGAAAGGAGCAAAATGATGGGGAAAATCGCTTTCTTATTTCCTGGACAAGGATCCCAATCTGTTGGTATGGGACAAGATTTAGCCAATAAGTATGAAAATGTTAAGGAAATATTCCTTGAAGCAGATCATGCGTTACAAGATTCATTATATGAATTAATTATGACTGGTCCGCAGGAATCTCTTACTTTAACAACAAATGCTCAGCCAGCTCTTTTAACAACATCCATTGCAATTTTGCAAAAGGTAAAAGAATATCATATAGAAGCTGATTTTGTTGCAGGACATAGTTTAGGTGAGTATACTGCCCTTGTTGCTGCCGGTTCCCTTTCTTTCCGAGATGCTGTTCAAATTGTCCGAAAGCGCGGAGAGTTTATGGAAGAAGCGGTTCCAAATGGACAAGGTACAATGGCTGCTATTTTAGGAATGGACGCAGAAAAACTTACGGAAATAACCAATGAAGTTACCGAGACAACTGGATCTGTTCAATTAGCCAATTTAAACTGTCCTGGGCAAATTGTCATTTCCGGTACTAGAGAAGGTGTGGAAAAAGCTTGTCAATTGGCAAAGGAGAATGGAGCAAGAAGGGCAATACCGTTGGAAGTAAGTGGCCCTTTCCATTCGCGCTTAATGGAATCTGCTTCACAAAAATTAAAGGAAGTTTTAGATAAGCATAATTTCTCATCGGCAAAAACACCAGTCATTTCTAATGTGACAGCAGAACCTGTAACCGATGCTGACCGAATGAAAGATTTATTAATTAAACAATTGTACTCCCCGGTTCGTTGGGAAGAATCCATTCGTACTATGATGGATTTAGGTGTCGATACATTTATTGAAATCGGACCTGGTAAAGTGTTAACCGGATTGGTTCGAAAAATTGATCGAAAAGCGAAAATTTATAACATATTTGATGAAGCTAGTCTAATTAAGACCGTTGAACAATTACGAGGTGACAATGAATGATTTTTGAAGGAAAAGTAGCGATAGTTACCGGTGCTTCCCGGGGAATTGGAAGAGAAATTGCTTTAGAATTGGCGCGTAATGGTGCGAATGTTGTTGTAAACTTCGCTGGTAATGTAGAGAAGGCAAATGAAGTTGTAGAAGAAATTAAAGGACTTGGACGTGATAGTATTGCTGTTCAAGCAAATGTAGCTAATCGTGATGATGTTGATCGACTTGTGAAAGAAACCATTGATCACTTTGGTGCATTACATATTTTAATCAATAATGCTGGTATTACTCGTGATAATTTAATTATGCGTATGAAAGAAGACGACTGGGATGATGTCATCAACACGAACTTAAAAAGTGTCTTCTTATTAACGAAAGCTGTAACTAGACAAATGATGAGACAGCGATACGGTCGTATTGTAAATATATCTTCTATTGTCGGTGTTAGTGGTAATGCGGGACAAGCAAATTATGTCGCTGCAAAAGCAGGAATTATTGGTTTAACAAAAACGACAGCTCAGGAGCTGGCTTCTCGCAATATTACCGTTAATGCCGTCGCACCTGGATATATTGCTACAGATATGACAGAACAATTGTCTGATGATGTAAAAGAAGAACTATTTAAATTAATTCCTTTAGCTAGACTTGGTGAGCCAAAGGATATTGCCAAAGCAGTGAAGTTTTTAGCTTCAGATGATGCTGCATATATTACAGGACAAACAATTCATGTAAATGGCGGCATGTATATGTAAATCAGCGATTAAAATTTTCTAGAATGACTTGAAAATAATGGATAATACGTTAAAATTATGTATACTTGTACAAATTACTTGAGGGGAGGTGAAGTACTCATGAGTAACGTATTAGAACGTGTGACAAAAATTATTGTAGACCGTTTAGACGTAGAAGAGTCAAAAGTAACACCTGAAGCCACTTTTAAAGATGATTTAGGTGCTGATTCTCTTGACGTTGTAGAATTAGTCATGGAACTAGAAGATGAATTCGATCTTCAATTCTCAGATGAAGATTCTGAAAAAATCGTCACAGTTGGTGATGCTGTATCTTACATAGAAAGCAAAATCAATGAGTAAGCTTTCATAAATTAGGGATTTATGGTTAACAATAAGTGTTTAACACTTAAACCAAATATATGAAGTATAATTTCTCGAAAACACTTCACTTTTATAGTGGGGTGTTTTCTTTCGGTTTGAACGGATCATTGTTTCAAAAAAAAAAATGATGCTTATGTACAAAGTGTTATTACATAATTATATTATGTAAACTTTCGGAATATCCTCGCCAACTGTTCTACACCATATTTAAAATCCCCATCTATGGAAACACTAGAAACGAAAAAACTCTTTCCAAAAGACTGTTTTTAGTCTAAACTTGATTTGTAAATGACAAGAGGTGTATATTATGGCAAATATGAAACGATCGAAATCCACGCATCGAGTGTATAAAGATAGAAGGTTTGAAAAATTCCAGGAAAAAATTAATATTCAATTCTCAAATGAAGCGTTATTAATACAAGCATTTACCCATTCATCGTATGTGAATGAGCATCGAAAAAAACACGAACAAGATAATGAACGTTTAGAATTTCTTGGGGATGCCGTTTTGGAATTAACGATCTCTCATTTTCTTTTTACCCATTATCCAGCTATGGAAGAAGGAGAATTAACAAAATTGCGAGCAGCCATTGTTTGCGAACCTGCTCTTGTTACTTTTGCACGAGAACTTGGATTTAGCGAGTTACTACGCCTTGGAAAAGGGGAAGAGTTAACAGGCGGTAGACAGAGACCAGCCTTGCTTGCGGATGCATTTGAAGCTTTTATAGGCGCTATGTATTTAGATCAAGGTTTGGATACGGTTGTTCGTTTTTTAGAAAAACATGTTTTTCCAAAAATTCTACAAGGTGCTTTTTCGCATGTGATGGATTTTAAAAGTCAATTACAAGAACATGTACAACGTTTTGGACTTGGCTCGGTTGAATATTTGATTATTGAAGAAAAAGGTCCTGCCCATAATCGGGAATTCGTTGCTGAAGTGAAGATAGGCGGAACCGCTTATGGAACAGGAGTCGGAAAATCGAAGAAAGAAGCAGAACAACAAGCCGCTCATATCGCTCTATCGACACTTGAAGAAAAAACAACAGACAATGATCAAAGTAAATAAGCATTCATTTTAGGCGAAGGGAGGAACGTTATGCTACTCAAACGTTTAGAAATGGTAGGTTTTAAATCTTTCGCAGAGCGAACAACAGTTGACTTCGTTCCAGGTGTCACTGCTGTTGTAGGTCCGAACGGAAGCGGAAAAAGTAATGTTACTGATGCCGTTCGGTGGGTACTTGGCGAACAGTCTGCTAAGTCTTTACGTGGGGGCAAAATGGAAGACATTATATTTGCCGGAAGCGATTCTCGCAAACCATTGAATTTTGCAGAAGTTTCAATTACGTTAGATAATGAGGACCATTTTTTGCCTATTGACTATAATGAAGTATGTATTATGCGCCGAGTATACCGTTCTGGAGAAAGTGAATACTTTATCAATAAACAACAATGTCGTTTGAAGGATATTGTTGATTTACTTATGGATTCAGGATTGGGTCGGGACTCATTTTCCATTATTAGTCAAGGACGTGTTGACCAAATATTAAATAGTAAACCAGAAGAACGTCGGGCGATTTTTGAAGAAGCAGCTGGTGTTTTAAAATATAAGACGCGTAAAAAGAAAGCAGAAGTTAAATTAGAAGAGACAGAAGAGAATTTATATCGAGTTCGTGATATCATTCATGAATTAGAAAGCCAAATCGAACCGTTACGAATTCAATCATCAATTGCCCAAGATTATTTAGATAAAAAAGAAGAACTTGAAAAATATGAAGTAAGTTTATTAATTTATGAAATTGAACAACTTCATACCCAATGGGAAACATTAAAAAAGCAGTTAGAAGAAAATCGTGATAAAGAAATCGAACTATCTACACTGATTCAGAACAGTGAAGCAGAAATACAAGAATTACGTGATAAACAAGCGGCTTTGGATGAATCCATTGAACAATTACAACATATTTTACTTGTAACAAGTGAAGAGTTGGAGAAAATAGAAGGTCGTAAAGAAGTCCTTAAGGAACGGAAAAAAAATTACGAAAAACATCGAACACAACTTGAACAAGATATAGCGCAAGGAAAAGAAAAACTTGCAAACCTTCAAATGGAACTAGAAGAATTAAGCACGCAGCAAAAGGAAATCGTTAAGGTTCTTAATGAAGATAAAACACGATTAAAAGAAAAACAAAAATTGCTTGAGGCGTATTCTGAGGATATTGAAGAAAAAATTGAATCATTAAAAAGTGATTATATTGAACTTTTAAATAAACAAGCAACGATTAACAATGATGTTCAACATTTGGAGCAAAGATCAAGGCAAATCCAAGCCAAGCGTGATGCTTTAGCGGATGATAATAAACGTTATATAAAAGATCGCAATGAGATCCTTTCTGAAAAGAAAACTTTAGAACAGGATTTATCTGTTATTCAAGAAAAAATCAATCAAATGATTCACGATTTTCGAGAAGAACAAAAAAAGTATGAACAATTACTCCGGACCTATGAAAGTGAAGAAAAGACATATTACAAAGCTTTACAATATGTTCAGCAGGCAAAACAACGGATCGAGCTCCTTGAAGAAATGGAAGATGATTACGCCGGGTTTTATCAGGGAGTAAAAGAAGTTTTAAAATCAAGAGAAAACTTGACCGGTATTGAAGGAGCCGTTGCTGAACTCATTCAAGTTGATAATACATATGCTGTTGCGATTGATATTGCGTTAGGAACGAGTCTTCAACATATTGTCGTACAAACAGAAGAAGATGCAAGAAAAGCGATCCACTTTTTGAAAAAAAATCGTTATGGTCGGGCTACCTTTTTACCGATGACCGTAATTAAACCAAAGGAAATACCAAAAGGTTATATCAAGCAAATTCAGAACCATCCATCATTTGTTGGTGTTGCGGCTGAATTACTGAATTTTAATCAAAAATATGCCAATATTGTCCGTCACTTATTAGGTAACGTCATTGTTGCAAAGGACTTACAAGGGGCCAATGAAATCGCTCATATCATTCAATATCGGAATCGGGTTGTCACTTTGGAAGGGGATGTCGTAAATCCTGGCGGTTCAATGACGGGTGGTACTGTAAAACAAAAGACAAGTTCCCTGTTAAGTCGAAAACAAGAATTGGATACTTTACGATCCAAACTTGTTGAAATGGAGAAAAAATGTGCAATTTTAGAGAAAGAGTTAAAGGATAAGAAGCAAGCATTAAGTAGTCAGGAAGAAAAAATAGAACAGTTAAAAATCGCAGGTGAACAATTCCGTAAGCAAGAGTTAGAATTAAACGACACCTTGAAGGAAATTACGTGGAAAGAAAGTAGTATTAATGAGAAACTTTCCCTATATGATAATGAAGATCAAACTTTGCGAGAAGAACTAGAAAACTTGCAACGTAAAAAGGAAGAAAATTTACAGCGTGTTCATGAAATTACGGTAAAAATTAAAGAAATCGATACAGAGATTCAAGAGTTATCAACTAAAAGAAATCTTGATCAATCAAAAAAATCGGAACTAATTGAACAGATTAATGAGTTGAAAATCCAAATTGCGAAAAAGGAAGAACAGGCAACTCATATAAAAAATCAACGTTCAGATGCAGAAAAACATTTTGAAGAAGCAAAATGGCAATTACAACAAAATGAACAAGATTTACAATTATTAATGGATGAAATGAATTCACAAGATTCTGGGGAAAGCCAATTACAACAAGTAGCGGAACAGAAATTAGCTGACAAAAATCAAACGATTGATTTAATCGCTCATCGGCGTCAGCAACGTTTAGAAATCCAACAAAAATACGAAGACTTAGAACGAGAAACAAAGGAATTGAAACGTCAACATAAAGGTCTTTCTCAAATGGTGACGGACGAAGAAATTAAACTGAATCGGTTAGATGTTGAATTAGAAAACCGTTTAAATATTCTGAGAGAAGAATATCTGATCACATATGAAGGTGCAAAAGAAAAATATCCATTATCAATAAGTTATGAGGAAGCGAAGCGTAAAGTAAAGTTAATTAAACTTTCTATCGAAGAGTTAGGAACGGTCAATTTAGGTGCCATTGATGAATACAAACGAGTATCTGAAAGATATGAGTTTTTAATGGAGCAAAAACAAGATTTGGAAACGGCAAAACAAACATTATTCCAAGTCATCGATGAAATGGATGAGGAAATGATCAAACGTTTTAGTGAATCTTTCACTCGAATAAAAACTGAATTCGATACCGTATTTAAATCCCTCTTCGGTGGTGGACAAGCCGAATTACGCTTAACAAATCCTGATGATTTATTAAACACTGGTGTTGAGATTATTGCTCAACCTCCTGGGAAAAAACTACAAAATCTTCACTTGCTTTCCGGCGGTGAACGTGCGTTAACAGCAATCGCATTATTATTTGCAATATTAAAAGTACGACCTGTACCATTTTGTATATTAGATGAAGTCGAAGCTGCTCTTGATGAAGCCAATGTGTATAGATTTAGCCAATATTTGAAACATTTCAGTAAGGAAACGCAATTCATCGTCATTACCCATCGAAAAGGAACAATGGAAGAAGCAGATGTGTTGTATGGTGTAACGATGCAAGAATCCGGGGTTTCCAAATTAGTTTCTGTCCGTTTAGAAGATAAGGAAACCGTGGTAGTATAGTAGCATGGAGATATCTATTCATCGATTTTCTTTTTCTATGAAACGGTGTTCCTCTTAAAAAGTTATAAAGGAAGTGAAACAATTGGGATTTTTTAATAAGTTAAAAGAAAAATTGACAAAACAAACCAATACAATCACAGAAAAGTTTAAGGATGGATTAACGAAAACACGTGAGAATATTTCTAGCAAAGTGAATGATCTAGTTGCACGCTATCGCAAAGTTGATGAAGATTTCTTTGAAGAATTAGAAGAAATTTTAATCCAAGCCGATGTAGGTTTTGATACTGTACTAGAACTTGTTGATGAGTTAAAAATGGAAGTGAAAAGGAGAAATATTCAAGATCCACTTGCGGTTAGAGATATAATTGTTGAAAAATTAGTAGAGATTTATAGAGGCGATGAAGAAGAAATTAATACGTTAAATATCCAACAGGACGGTTTAACAGTTATATTATTTGTAGGTGTTAACGGAGTTGGAAAAACGACAACCATTGGTAAATTAGCATATAAATTTAAACAAGAAGGAAAAAAGGTGATTCTTGCTGCTGGAGATACGTTCCGGGCCGGAGCTATCGAACAATTGGAAGTTTGGGGTGAACGAGTCGGCGTAGATGTCATTAAACAGTCAGAAGGATCGGATCCTGCTGCAGTCATGTATGATGCCATCCAAGCAGCCCGGGCACGACATGCCGATATTCTCCTTTGTGACACCGCTGGAAGGCTACAAAATAAAGTAAACTTAATGAGAGAACTAGAGAAAGTGAAACGGGTCATTGAAAGAGAAATTCCTGGTGCGCCTCATGAAGTCTTATTAGTTTTAGATGCGACAACAGGACAAAATGCGATGGTGCAAGCGAAACAATTTAAAGAAGTTACGGACGTATCAGGTATTGTATTGACAAAGCTTGATGGAACAGCAAAAGGCGGTATTGTAATTGCTATACGCAAAGAATTACATATCCCAGTTAAATTTGTTGGTTTAGGAGAAAAAATGGACGACCTTCAAGAATTTAATCCTGAACAATATGTTTATGGATTATTCGCTGGGCTTGTGGAAGAGGAAAATGCACGAACCGATGATGGAGGCGACCTCTAAATTTTATATTCATGAAATGGTGAGTGATGAACTTTATCTAAAATGTAAGTGATATGGCAAGTGGAATTTAATTTTCATTCATAAAATTCCTACTTGCCTCTTTTTGAATCTAAAATAAAAGTTTGTATGTGAATCGATTTGACAATAGGTGAACTACTGTGTAACATAAATTTGTAAAGGTTTTTCACTTAACACTGGAGGAGAACATATGTTAGAGAAGACGACAAGAATGAATTTTTTATTCGACTTCTATCAAGTTTTACTCACTCCTAAACAAAAAAGCTATATGGCCCTTTATTATTTAGATGATTTTTCCCTAGGAGAAATTGCAGAAGAATACAATGTTTCTCGGCAAGCCGTTTATGATAATATAAAAAGAACGGAAGCAATGCTGGAAGAATATGAAGCAAAGCTCCATCTTTTTGAAAAATTTCAAAAACGAAACGCTCTGCTTGATGACTTAACAACATTAGTTGAGACAAGTTTAAATCCAAAAGAGCGTGCTCAAGTTCTATCGATTATAGATGAAATTAAAGAATTAGATTAGGAGGCCGTCCGATGGCATTTGAAGGTTTATCTGAACGTTTGCAACAAACGATGCAAAAAATTCGGGGAAAAGGAAAAGTATCTGAATCTGACGTTAAAGAAATGATGCGTGAAGTTCGACTTGCACTACTATATGCTGACGTCAATTTAAAAGTGGTTAAAAGCTTTATTAAAAAGGTAAGTGAACGGGCTGTTGGTCAAGAAGTCATGAAAAGTCTTACCCCTGGTCAACAAGTGATAAAGGTCGTAAAAGATGAATTGACAGAATTAATGGGTGGAGAACAAAGTAAAATTGCTACAGCTTCAAAACCACCGACAGTTGTCATGATGGTCGGACTACAAGGGGCAGGTAAAACAACGACAACAGGTAAGTTGGCAAACTTATTAAGAAAAAAATATAATCGTAAACCTCTACTTGTAGCAGCAGATATTTATCGTCCAGCAGCGATCAATCAATTACAAACATTAGGGAAACAATTATCTTTACCAGTGTTTTCTCTCGGTGATCAAGTTAGTCCTGTTGAAATTGCAACAAAAGCAATTGAACATGCTAAAGAACAGCATCATGACTATGTTTTAATTGATACTGCGGGTCGATTACATATTGATGAAAATTTAATGGACGAATTAAAACAAATTAAGGAAAAAGTAAAACCAGATGAGATATTACTTGTAGTGGATGCGATGACGGGACAAGATGCCGTCAATGTTGCAACAAGTTTTAATGATCAATTGGGAATTACAGGTGTTGTCTTAACAAAATTGGATGGTGATACAAGAGGGGGAGCAGCTCTATCGATTCGTGCAGTAACGGAAAAGCCGATTAAATTTGTCGGTTTAGGTGAAAAAATGGACGCATTAGAACCTTTCCACCCTGAACGAATGGCATCACGAATTCTTGGCATGGGGGATGTATTGTCCTTAATTGAAAAGGCTCAAGCTGCTGTTGATGAAGAAAAAGCGAAAGAATTAGAGCAAAAAATGCGTTCAGCATCGATTACGTTGGATGATTTTCTTGATCAATTGGACCAAGTGCGTAACATGGGACCGCTTGATGAACTATTAAAAATGCTTCCTGGTGCTAATAAAATGAAGGGTTTAAACAATTTAAAAATTGATGATAAACAAATTTCTCATGTAGAAGCAATTATTCGCTCAATGACCAAAGAAGAGAAAGAAAAACCTGAAATTATTAATGCATCAAGAAGAAGGCGGATTGCAAAAGGAAGCGGAAGACCTGTTCAAGAAGTAAACCGTTTATTAAAACAATTCGAAGAAATGAAAAAAATGATGAAGCAAATGAATAATATGACGAAAAAAGGGAAAAGAAAAGGTTTTAAATTACCGTTTATGTAATCTTTTTTACATTTTCATATAAAAAAGATGTTGATTTTTCATAGGGAAGTTGTTAAACTAAAATAGGTTTTTATCTGTTAAGAAAAATTACTTTACAAACATAAAAAAACTTGTTATCATACTATCTTGTGTGAAACTAATTCGGAGGTGCTTTTAATTATGGCAGTAAAAATCAGATTAAAACGTATGGGAGCTAAAAAGTCTCCATTTTATCGTATCGTAGTTGCAGATGCACGTTCTCCTCGTGATGGACGTCAAATTGAAACAATTGGTACTTACAATCCATTAACTCAACCAGCTACAATTAATATTGATGAAGACTTAGCATTAAAATGGTTGAAAAATGGTGCAAAACCTTCTGACACAGTTCGTAACCTGTTCTCAAAACAAGGTATTTTAGAAAAATTCCATAATGAAAAATTCGGTAAGTAAGAACAATGAAAAATTTAATTGAATCGATCGTCAAACCTCTGGTTGAAAATCCTGAGGAGGTCAAAATCGAAGCCGTTGAAGAGGACCACCAAATCACCTATAAATTAACAGTTCATAAAGATGATATTGGGAAGGTCATTGGAAAACGCGGTAGAGTGGCTAAGGCGATACGAACTGTTGTTTATGCACATGCAAATACAACAGAAAACAAGAAGGTTGTTCTTGAGATTACAGAATAAGAAGGGGGCTGGGTCCCCCTTTTTTTTATCTAATCAATCTTTTCTTTTTACAAAGATCTATTTGAAATTTCCTATTTTGTAAGCTAGCGCTATAATATGTAAATAATAAGTTTAACTAAAGGAAAGGGGGAAATTTATGCAAATCCTTACAACTGTTACGGTTAATCAAATTTTAACTGAAAAAAGCCGTGAAAAACTTTTCCATACCTTTCAAAATCGAAAACAAGCATTACAAAAAGAAATTGATCAGTTAAAATTTGAAAAGAAAAGACTTGAGAAAACAAAAAAGTATAATATTAAGATGTTACATAATTATTTTGAAAAAGAGATTGAAAATCGAAACGAAAAAATTAAGCTTCTTGAATTTCAAATCGAACAACTTGAAATCCTCCCCCTCGGTTCCCAATTAAAAGAACGGGAAGTTCAAGGCTTAGTTAATGTTGAAGTAGGTGACAAGTGGAATGACAACTTAAATAAAACAATAGTTGTCAAAGATGGAGTAATCACAGAGATTAGAGGTGAATAGATTGAAAACTTTTTATAACGTTGGGAAAATAGTAAATACACATGGGATAAATGGAGAAGTTAGAGTAATATCTGTTACCGATTTTCCCGAAGAACGCTATAAAAAAGGATCAGAGCTATTATTATTTAAAAAAGATAAACATGAACCTATTCCACTTACAGTAAAGTCTTGGCGCAAACATAAACATTTTGACTTATTAACATTTGAAGGATACCAATCCATTAATGATGTTGAACATTTTAAAGGTGGAATATTGAAAGTTTCTGAAGAACATTTAGAGCGTCTTGAAGAGAATGAATATTATTTTCATGAAATTATTGGTTGTTCAGTAAAAACGACCGACGAAAAAGAAATTGGAATGATTAAAGAGATACTAACACCTGGCGCTAACGATGTATGGGTCGTAAAAGGTAAAGGTAAAAAAGAATATTTAATACCGTATATTGAGGAAGTCGTAAAAAAAGTAGACGTGAAAGAAAAAGTTGTCATCATTGAACCAATGGAAGGATTGTTAGATGAATGAGAATTGATGTGTTATCCCTTTTTCCGAACATGTTTACAGGTGTTCTAAATGAATCGATTTTAAAAAGGGCAAAAGAAATCGGCAAGGTTGAATACAATGTCATAAATTTCCGTGAATATGCGAATAACAAACATAATACTGTCGATGATTATCCTTATGGTGGCGGTGCTGGCATGGTTTTGAAGCCAGAACCGATATTTAACGCAGTTGAATCGATAAAGGCAAAAACAAGTTCAAAGCCAAGGGTTATCTTACTTTGCCCACAAGGGGAACAATATACCCAAAAAAAGGCTGAAGAGTTAGCGAAAGAAGAGCATTTAGTATTTATTTGTGGTCATTATGAAGGTTATGATGAACGTATTCGCATGCATCTAGTCACCGATGAAATTTCCATTGGCGACTATGTATTAACCGGTGGAGAACTTGGGGCAATGGTTATTATTGATAGTGTTGTTCGGCTTTTACCAGGAGTTCTGGGCAATGAAGATTCACCGGTATTGGATTCCTTTTCAACCGGTTTACTTGAACATCCTCAATATACAAGACCGGCAGAATTCCGAGGCATGAAAGTACCGGATGTTTTACTTTCAGGAAATCATCAATTAATTGAAGAGTGGCGCAGAAAACAATCATTAAAACGTACCCTTGAACGTAGACCTGATCTATTACATCATTATCCGTTGTCAGACCAAGATAAAAAATGGCTCGAGGAAATAAAAGCGAAAAAACACGATTCAAACTTATAAATTGATTCCACAAAAATTGGAAAACACTATTGATTTTTCATTAAGGAATATGATAAACTATATTTCGTGGTTTTGGGTATGGATCCATGCCCGTTTAAAACGATGTTCCGCTGCAATAGAATTTATTGGTAAGAGCATCTGTTGGAAGGAGTTGAATCGAATGCAAAACATTATCGATGAAATTACAAAAGAACAACTTCGTACTGATTTACCTGCATTCCGCCCTGGTGATACAGTTCGTGTACATGTTAAAGTTATTGAAGGTTCTCGCGAACGTATCCAAGTTTTTGAAGGTGTAGTTATTAAACGCCGTGGCGGTGGCATTAGTGAAACTTTCACAGTACGTAAAATTTCTTACGGTGTTGGCGTTGAACGTACATTCCCTGTACATTCACCAAAAATCGCTAAACTTGAAGTTGTACGTCGTGGTAAAGTTCGTCGTGCTAAACTTTATTACTTACGTAATTTACGTGGTAAAGCTGCACGTATTAAAGAAATTAGATAATTATCGAAACAAGGGAGCTTGGTCGCCAGGCTCCTTTTTTATCTATAAAATTGTGTTAAAAACCAATAAATAAGTTGCTATAGAAAACATAGATTATGTAAAATAAATATAGGATTGATCGATACATACTATTCATTTATTACATTTAGGACTTTTGACTTGTTTATTAATGGAGGTTATATTATTGACGAAAAAAAGTGAGCTATGGGAGTGGATAAAAATATTAACGATTGCTGCCGCTTTGGCGGCTGTCATTCGCTTCTTTTTATTTACACCGATCATTGTCGATGGAGAATCCATGATGCCCACACTAGAAGATCGAGATCGGATGATCGTAAATAAACTTTCTTATAAACTTGGAGATATTGACCGGTTTGATATTGTTGTTTTTAAAGTATCGGATAAGAAAGATTATATTAAACGGGTAATTGGACTGCCAGGTGAATATATTGAATACAAAAATGATACGTTGTATGTCGACGGTGTCAAATATGATGAACCGTATTTAGATGAGTATAGGAAAGAATATCATCAAATCTATATGGGTGGACCATTAACACCAGATTTTTCATACGAAGTTCCAGAAGGTCACGTATTTGTTATGGGCGATAATCGTAGGTTTAGTCGAGATAGTCGTGACTATACGGTTGGACCAATTCCAATTGAGAACATATTAGGAAAAGCGAGTATTATCTACTGGCCATTAGAAGATATAAAAATTATAAATTAACAAGATTATTACAGCGCAGGAGGATTTCAATGCAACAGATACAATGGTTTCCTGGACATATGGCTAAAGCGAGACGGGAAGTGACGGAAAAGCTAAACTTGATTGATATAGTTTTTGAATTAACGGATGCAAGAATTCCTTACTCCTCTCGTAATCCGATGATTGATGAGATTATTAAGCAAAAGCCAAGAATCGTGTTACTAAATAAAGAGGATATGGCCGATCCCATCATGACGAATAAATGGGTTAAATATTATCAAGAACAAAATATTACAGCGATTCCCATTAATTCACAGACTGGTGATGGTCTCAAACAACTTATAGCTAAGACAAAGGAATTAACAAAGGAAAAGTTTGATAAAATGCGTGCGAAAGGGATTATTAAACCACGTGCGATTCGTGCGATGGTCGTTGGAATTCCAAATTCAGGAAAGTCAACTTTAATTAATAAACTTGCAAAAAAGAACATCGCTAAGACTGGTAATACACCAGGGGTAACACGACAACAGCAATGGATTAAAGTTGGTAAGGAAATTGAATTATTAGACACACCTGGAATTCTTTGGCCGAAATTTGAAGATGAACAAGTAGGCATGAACTTAGCGTTGACTGGTGCAATTAAAGATACAATATTAAACCTGCAAGACATCGCTGTTTATGCGTTACAATTTTTAGAAAAAAATTATCCAGAAAATTTAAAGGAACGTTATGGTTTTACAGAAATACCAACGGATATTATCGAGCAGTTTAATTGGATTGGAAAACGACGTGGTTGTTTAACTGCTGGCAGTGAAATTGACTATGATAAAACAGCAGAAGTGATTATACGAGATATTCGTACTTTGAAATTAGGTCAAATTACATTCGAAGCCCCTGAGCAACAAGAAAAGGAGTAGTACGGATGAACTATACGGTTAAACAAATCGAACAACGGTTACAAACGATTTCAGATGAAAATGATCCGTTTATTAAACAATGTGCACAAGATGAACGAAAAGGGGTACAAGCTTTATTAAAAAAATGGAATAAGAAAATTCAGCAGGAAAAGAAAGACCGTATTCGCTTCGAAAATATGTCGATCTATGAAAAAGAAGCGCGTAATCAAGGCTTTTCATTTGTAGCTGGAATTGATGAAGTTGGAAGAGGTCCTCTTGCAGGACCGATTGTTGCTAGTGCTGTTATGTTACCAGAGGATATATATCTACCAGGATTAGATGATTCGAAAAAGCTTACCATTAAAAAACGTGAAGCATTGTATGACCAAATTCAACAGTCCGCGATTTCTATTGGCATTGGCATAGTTAGTCCGGAAGAAATTGATCGTTATAATATTTATGAAGCGACTAAAAAGGCGATGTTAGATGCACTCCAACAACTCAAACCATTTCCGGATTATCTTTTAATTGATGCCATGGAATTAGTTACACCAATTCCGCAACGGTCATTAGTAAAAGGTGATGCAAAATCAATTTCCATTGCCAGTGCATCAGTCATAGCAAAAGTTTATCGAGATCGCATTATGTTAAATTATCATAAACAATACCCTCAATATCATTTTGATAAGAATTCGGGTTATGGAACAAAAGAACATTTAAAAGCCTTACATCAATTCGGACCAACTCCTATACATCGCAAAACTTTTTCTCCTATAAAGGAAATGGTTGAAGACAGTCTTTTTACATATCGAGAGGATGAATAATACAAAAAATAGGATGAGTTTGAATGCACAATTACCAATTAACTTCTTTATCTCATGTTACGAATATACAAAATTCAAAGCTTGACCAATTTCCTTTACAAAAGGGGCAAATTATTTCTGGTAAAGTCCTTTACATTGACCAGCAAAATATTGCCCTTTTACAAGTAAATAATCAAAAATTTTTAGCTAAATTGGAAGCTCCGATTGATGTTCTACAAAATTATTACTTTCAAGTACAAGAGACTGTAGGGAAAATCCAATTGAAGGTATTGGAAAATGTAACAAATAAAGAATCGTTATTAACATTTTTACAAATACCGAACAATAAAAAAATGAACCGTTTCATTCAAACTTGGTTAAACACAAATCTACCAATAAATCGTTCTATTGTACATAAGGCGCTTCAATGGCTGCAGGTTGCAAAAAATCCTGAAAGTGTCCTACAAATAATGAAATTCATGCATCAAGCCAATTTGCCTTTTACAAATGATATTTTTAAAAGTTTATATTCCTTTCATCATGGTCCATCTATCACGACGTTACTGCATCACCTCCACATACAATTAGAGCATCTAGATCAACATCAACTTTATCCATTAATTCAATCCTTATTAGGTAAATCAAATGGAGATTTACAAGGAGTAAATTGGGGGAGAGGAGATAATGTCCATCAAGCCCTTCTATTTATTTTGAACGTCATTGGCTATAATGCAGGTGTGCAAATCATGAATGGAAAGGATAAGGCAACAACATTAAAATGGCAAATCATGAACCTTTTACAAGGAGATAAGCAATTATCTTCTAACTTAAAAATTTTAGCAGAACAATTAATTTTTAAAATTTCCGGCGGTCAATTACAAACAATAAACAATGATTCCTTTTTACAATGTACTGTTGCCTTACCGATACCATTGCCGGAACAAGTCATTGATGCACAAATACAATTTCGAGGAAAAAAAGATAAAAATGGACAATTAAATAAAGATTACTGTCAAATCGTGTTTGATTTAATGCTACCGAATATTGGGAAGTTATATGCTTATATGAACGTTCAAAATCGCGTCATTACGATACAAATGAAAAGTGATCTTCCACATTTGGAAAAAGTTAGTAAGGGATTAATTGCACAACTGAAAAAGAACTTAGCGAAACATGGATATACATTAAGTACGATCAAATTTGAAAAATTCCAAAGTCAAGATAAGATAAATAATAAACATGAAAAATTACCTATTTACCATTCTTTTAGGAATGTGGATGTGAAAATATGAAAAGTAAAAAAAGAAAAAAAGCAGTAGCGGTATCCCATTCAGATGAACGGTCGGCTCCAATTATTAAAGCGAAGGGAAATGGTTTAATTGCCGATGAAATAATACAATTGGCTCAAGAAAATGATATACCAATTTATGAAGACAAAGCGCTAGTCGAATTATTAGGTAAATTTGATTTAAATGAAACAATTCCTGAAGAATTATATACTGCTGTAGCAGAAGTGTTTGCTTTTATATACCGTTTGGACAAGGAAGAACAAAAAAGGAACTACAAAATAAATAAGGATCGATAAGTTCCTTTTTTTTAAGGCTGTAATGTTTAGAATTTTATAAGAATAACAATTTTCTAATAGAATAGAATGAAATCAATTCAGCTTTATGCGCTTAGTCACGTTGGTTTAAAAAACATTTGGAATTATATAGAAAAATAATGACCTAGAATAGAAAATATTGCAAAAAACTAGACAAGATTTTAAGTATTGGATAAAATGAAGTCGCAATTATTTTTTTAGGGAGATTAGGAGGATGGGAAATGAATATTCATGAATATCAAGGAAAAGAAATCCTCAGAAAAAAAGGTGTTTCTGTTCCTAATGGAAAAGTTGCATTTACTGTAGATGAAGCTGTTGAAGCAGCTAAAGAACTAGGTACGGATGTTGTTGTGGTTAAAGCACAAATCCATGCCGGTGGAAGAGGGAAAGCTGGCGGTGTCAAAGTAGCTAAGAGTCTTGATGAAGTTCGTACATATGCGGAAGAATTATTAGGTAAAACCTTGGTAACGCATCAAACAGGTCCTGAGGGGAAAGAAGTTAAGCGTTTACTTATTGAAGAAGGATGCGATATTAAACAAGAATATTATGTTGGTTTAGTACTTGACCGTGCTATTTCAAGAGTTGTATTGATGGCTTCAAGTGAAGGTGGAACCGAAATTGAGGAAGTGGCGGAGAAAACTCCTGAAAAAATATTTAAAGAAGAGATTGATCCTCTAGTAGGACTAACACCTTTCCAAGCTAGAAGAATTGCATTTAAACTCGGTATTCCAAATGAATTAGTTAATAAAGCAGTAAAATTTATGATTGGTTTATATGAAGTATTCGTTGAAAAAGACTGTTCTATCGCTGAAATCAATCCGCTCGTTGTAACTGGAGATGGCAATGTAATGGCGTTGGATGCGAAACTGAACTTTGATAGTAATGCACTGTATCGTCATCCTGATATCGTTGAATTACGTGATTTTGATGAAGAGGATCCAAAAGAGATCGAAGCATCGAAATATGATTTAAGTTATGTTTCCTTAGATGGAAATATCGGATGTATGGTAAATGGTGCTGGCCTTGCAATGTCAACAATGGACATAATTAAATATTACGGAGGAGAACCAGCTAACTTCCTAGATGTTGGTGGCGGTGCGACTACAGAAAAAGTGACGGAAGCGTTTAAAATTATTTTATCTGATGAAAATGTAAAAGGAATTTTTGTCAATATTTTTGGTGGCATTATGAAATGTGACGTGATTGCTACAGGTGTTGTTGAAGCAGCGAAACAAGTAGGTTTATCTGTACCTTTAGTAGTAAGACTTGAGGGTACAAATGTTGAGTTAGGTAAACGTATCTTAGAAGAGTCTGGTATTAATGTTGTATCAGCTGAATCAATGGCAGATGGTGCACAAAAAATTGTTGAACTAGTAAAATAATTTCCTTTGTTAATAGAATTACAATGTATTTAGATGAGAATGAAGGTGAGGGGTAAACATGGGAGTTTATGTAAACAAAGATACAAAGGTTATTGTGCAAGGAATAACAGGTAAAACAGCCCTTTTTCATACAAAGCAAATGATTGAATATGGTACAAAAATTGTTGGTGGAACATCCCCAGGCAAAGGTGGAACAGAAGTAGAAGGTGTTCCGGTATTCAATACCGTACAAGAGGCGAAAGAAGCAACTGGTGCAACAGTATCTGTTATATATGTACCAGCTCCATTTGCTGCAGATGCTATTATGGAAGCGGTTGATGCAGAATTAGATTTAGTTATTTGTATCACTGAGCATATTCCTGTTCTCGATATGGTCAAAGTAAAAAGATATATGGAAGGGAAAAAGACACGTTTAATTGGACCAAACTGTCCAGGAGTGATTACAGCTGATGAATGTAAAATCGGCATTATGCCTGGATATATACATAAAAAAGGTCATATTGGTGTCGTATCCCGTTCAGGAACATTAACATATGAAGCTGTCCATCAATTAACTCAAGCGGGAATCGGTCAATCAACGGCTGTTGGTATTGGGGGTGACCCAGTCAACGGTACAAACTTTATCGATGTGTTAAAAGAGTTTAATGAAGATCCAGAAACTTATGCTGTTATCATGATTGGTGAAATTGGTGGAACTGCTGAAGAAGAGGCAGCAAGATGGATTAAAGAAAATATGACTAAACCGGTTGTCGGATTTATTGGAGGACGTACAGCACCTCCAGGAAAACGTATGGGACACGCTGGAGCGATAATTGCCGGTGGTAAAGGAACAGCTGATGAAAAAATTCGTGTCATGAATGAGTGTGGTATAGAAGTCGCTGACACACCGGCTGTAATCGGCGAAACATTAATTAACGTGTTGAAAGAAAAAGGACTATATGAAAAATGTAAAACACATGAATGAATAAAATTCTACACAAAATGGGGCTGCCTTCAATGACAGCCCCTTCTTTTTCATAATCATGAAAGGAGTCGTATCAAGGTAATGAAAAATGAGCAATTTAAAAATAGATTGGTTCATTTGTATGAGTGTCGTGGGATTGGTTTAAAGACGCTTAGTAAAATGGTAAAATTTGATCCGTCATTAAATGAGATTTACTTCATGACTAAACAGGAGTTACAATATTATTTTCAAATATCCAGCAATTTTATTGATGTAATGTATTTTGATCTTCATCATAGAGAACCGTATGAAGTTTATAAAAATTATCAACAAATGAACATCCAAATTATTACAATCTTTGATCATGAGTACCCGAAATTATTAAAACATATATATAACCCTCCACTTGTCCTTTACTGTAAAGGAAACATCCAATTGTTACAAAATCAGAGTCTAGCTGTTGTTGGTACACGAAATCCAAGCACATATGGTATACAAGCGACAAAAAAATTTGTGAGTGAATTAGTTGAAGCAAATTATAGTATTGTTAGCGGTTTAGCTAGGGGCATTGATTATATTGCACATAAAACTTGCATGGAGCAAAACGGTCAAACAATTGCCATTTTAGGTAGTGGCTTCTCACAAATTTATCCCCGTGAACATAAAAATATAGCAAAAAAGATGGCGGAATCACATTTACTTCTATCAGAATATCCTCCGAATACAAAACCACAAAAGAGATATTTTCCAGAACGAAATCGAATCATTAGCGGTGTATCAATTGGCACACTTGTCATTGAAGCAAGAGAAAAAAGTGGCTCCTTAATAACAGCAGATCTAGCATTAAATGAAGGAAGAGAAGTTTTTGCTGTTCCCGGATCCATCTTCTCTGAACCTTCGAAAGGAACGAATAATCTTATTCAACAAGGTGCAAAATTAATTCAATCTGTATCTGACATATTATCAGAATTACCAAAAAATACTACACAAATGGTATGAAAGAAATTATTTTTGAATAAACTATGCAAATGAAATCTTTATCATACCAATGTTATACTTACACAAATTTAGAGTTGAAAAGGGTTTCTTATTGACAAACCATTACTTTTTCTTTAATAATTAGTGATAGTTTCCTTTTCTACATGTATAATATAAAGAAGTTTCTTGAATAAATGTAATTTGAAAGAGAGACCTCTAAGGAGGATAAACATGTCAGATTATTTAGTAATTGTGGAATCACCAGCGAAAGCCAAAACGATTGAACGTTATTTAGGAAAAAAGTATAAAGTGAAAGCATCGATGGGACATGTTCGAGATTTACCAAAAAGTCAAACCGGTGTCGATATAGATAATAATTACGAACCCAAATATATAACGATACGCGGAAAAGGTCCTGTTTTAAAAGAATTAAAATCAGCGGCTAAAAAAGCGAAAAAAGTATATTTAGCAGCCGACCCTGATCGTGAAGGTGAAGCAATAGCATGGCATTTAGCACATTCATTAAACTTAGATTCAACATCCGATTGTCGTGTTGTTTTTAATGAGATTACAAAAGATGCGATTCAGGAATCCTTTAAACATCCGCGGCCGATTAATATGGATTTAGTAGATGCTCAACAAGCAAGACGAATATTAGATCGTCTAGTCGGTTACAAAATAAGTCCAATATTATGGAAGAAAGTGAAAAAAGGACTTAGTGCCGGGCGAGTTCAATCTGTTGCTGTCAAACTCATTATCGACCGTGAAAATGAAATAAAAAATTTTGTCCCTGAAGAATATTGGACAATTAGCGGTCAATTTGAATATGAAAATGAACTCTTCACGGCTCAATTTTATGGTGTAAATCAAAGTGGTGAACAAAAGAAACGAGAGTTAAAATCTGAAGATGATGTTAAAAATATTTTAGCTGAAATAAAAAATGAAAAGTTTAAAGTTCATTCCGTTAAGAAAAAAGAAAGAAAGCGAAACCCTTCTCCTCCATTTATTACATCATCGTTACAACAAGAGGCAGCAAGAAAATTAAACTTTAGAGCAAGAAAAACAATGATGCTTGCGCAACAATTATATGAAGGAATTGACTTAGGTAAAGAAGGAACCGTAGGTTTAATTACGTACATGAGAACAGATTCAACACGGATATCCGAGTCAGCCCAAAAAGAGGCACTTGAATACATTGCTGGTGAATATGGTGAACAGTATACTCAGAAAACAACTGTTAAGCGAAAAAATAATACGAATGTTCAAGATGCCCATGAGGCAATAAGACCAACGAGTGTTTTTCGAACACCTTCTTCTGTAAAAGATGCTTTGTCTCGTGACCAATACCGATTATATAAGCTAATTTGGGAACGGTTTGTTGCTAGTCAAATGGCACCTGCAATTATGGATACGATGACTGTTGATTTAGTTAACGAATCGATTATATTCAGAGCTAATGGTTCAAAAATCAAATTCCCAGGTTTTATGAAGGTTTATGTTGAAGGAACGGATGATAATAAGGAAGAAAAGGATGCACTCCTTCCTGACTTGATAGAAGGGGAGTTTGTTACAACGAAAGAGATTGAACCAAAACAACATTTTACACAACCACCACCACGCTATTCTGAAGCTCGTTTAGTTAAAACATTAGAAGAGTTAGGGATTGGAAGACCGTCGACTTATGCACCGACTTTAGATACGATTCAAAAACGCGGATATGTCGCTTTGGAAAACCGTCGTTTTGTTCCAACGGAATTAGGCGAAATTGTAATTCAACTAATTTCTAACTTTTTCCCTGAAATTATTAATGTGGAATTTACAGCAAAAATGGAAAAAGAACTAGATGAAATTGAAGAAGGAAAAGAAAATTGGGTCAAAGTGATAGATGATTTCTATAAAGATTTTCGAGTTCGCCTAGAAATTGCAGAAAAAGAAATGGAAGAAGTCGAAATCGAGGATGAACCTGCCGGTGAAGATTGTGAAAAATGTGGCAGTCCTATGGTTATTAAAATGGGACGCTATGGTAAGTTCATGGCATGCAGTAATTTTCCTGATTGTCGGAATACGAAAGCAATTGTAAAAGAAATTGGAGTTACGTGTCCAAAATGTAATGAAGGTCAAGTGGTTGAAAGGAAATCGAAAAAACGAAGAATTTTTTACGGTTGTAGCCGTTATCCGGAGTGTGAATTTGTTTCATGGGATAAACCAGTCCCTCGTCCATGTCCGAAATGTGAAGGTTTATTAGTTGAGAAAAAAATTAAAAAAGGTGTTCAAATTCAATGTACAGAATGTGATTATAAAGAACAACCACAAGAGTGAGTGATAATGGACTCACTCTTTTTTCCTATTTTCAGGTATTTTTTATTGGACAAATTCTGTCGAATTTTGTAATATATCAAAGGATAATGAAAGAATGGTATATTATGTTAAAATGAAGAAAGGACAATTCTGAAATTTATGAATATATTGTGAACTGCTATTGCAATATTCAAAACTATGTGCTATTATTTAAAAGTGCTTAAATGAGGTGAAAGAATTGAAGAATAGAGACACTTTATTCGCAGAGTTTATTGAATATTTGCAACTTGAAAAAAACAGTTCACAGCACACTATAGATGGTTACAAAAAGGATATACTAGACTTTTTTTTGTTCATGGATGAACAAATATTACAAAGTTTATCTGCAGTTACCTATCAAGATGCGCGAATTTACCTTACAAAGCTATATGAAAATCGTTATGCGAAAAAGTCTATTTCCCGTAAAGTGTCAAGTCTTCGTTCTTTCTATAAGTATCTCGTTCGAGAATCTTATTTAGATACAAACCCATTTGCTCAAGTTTCTTTACCTAAACTGGAAAAAAAACTTCCAGACTTTTTTTATGAAGAGGAATTGGAAGAGTTATTTCGATCGATTGATACATCGACACCTTCTGGTGAACGAAATAAAGCATTGTTAGAAATTATGTATGCTACTGGTATTCGAGTTAGTGAATGTGCAGGCATAAAATTGTCAGATATCGATTTTTCTTCTTCTGTTATTTTAGTCAGTGGTAAAGGAAAGAAAGAACGATTTGTTCCATTTGGTTATTTTGCTAAGGAAGCCTTACATACATATATAAATAGCGGACGTAAGAGACTAATGAAAGGTCAAGTTCATCCATATGTATTTGTTAATCAAAAAGGAACACCACTTACAGCAAGGGGTATTCGCTATATATTTAATCAACTTATCGAAAAAGCTGGTACGAACAAACGCATTCATCCTCATATGATTCGACATACTTTTGCAACACATCTTTTGAATCGCGGAGCGGATTTGCGGACGGTTCAAGAACTTTTAGGACATTCTTCGGTTTCCGCAACCCAAGTATACACCCATGTGACAAAAGATCATTTAAAAAACACTTATATGGCACATCATCCTCGTGCTTAAAAAAGGAGGATTCATATGGAACAATTTCATGCGACAACGATCTTTGCCATCCAGCATAAAGGCAAAAGTGCTATGGCTGGTGACGGTCAAGTTACTTTAGGAAATCAAGTGGTTATGAAACATACCGCTCGAAAAGTAAGAAGATTATTTAATGGAAAAGTTTTGGCTGGTTTTGCAGGATCAGTCGCCGATGCATTTACATTGTACGAATTATTTGAAGGTAAACTAGAGGAGTTTAATGGCAATTTGCAGAGGGCTGCTGTTGAATTGGCTAAGTCATGGCGGCGTGATAAAGTTTTACAAAAGTTAGAAGCATTATTAATTGTAATGGACGATCAGAACTTATTGCTTGTTTCTGGTAATGGTGAGGTCATTGAACCTGATGATGGCATTTTAGCAATTGGTTCCGGTGGGAATTATGCACTTGCAGCAGGACGTGCACTTAAACAACATGCTGGAGACTCAATGACGGCAAAAGAAATAGCAAAATCAGCATTAGAGATTGCAGCTGATATTTGTGTGTTTACAAACAGCAATATTATTGTTGAAGAAATATAAATCTGACCTTCTTACGATCTTTTTCTATAAGGAGTGAAAAGAATGAGTGAAAAAAATGCTGCAATTGAATTAACTCCACGTCAAATTGTGGATCGTCTTGACCAATATATTGTGGGGCAAAATGGAGCCAAAAGAGCTGTTGCAGTTGCTTTACGTAATCGCTATCGTCGAAGCTTGTTACCAGAAAAATTGCGTGAAGAAATCATGCCTAAAAATATTTTAATGATCGGACCTACTGGTGTTGGTAAAACGGAAATTGCTCGTCGGATTGCGAAACTTGTCAATGCCCCCTTTGTAAAAGTAGAGGCAACGAAATTTACAGAAGTCGGTTATGTTGGAAGAGATGTAGAATCGATGGTCCGGGATCTTGTTGAGACAAGTGTACGTATTGTAAAAAATGCAAAAATGTCAAAAGTGAAAGAAAAGGCAAAAGAAAATGCCAATCGTCGATTGGTTGAGTTGCTTGTTCCGTCTTCGAATAAGCAGGCGAACTTTAAAAATCCGTTTGAAATGCTGTTTGGTAATACATCTTCTGATCAAGAAGATATAAAAAATGAGGAAGAAGATGTAAGTAAAGCTGAAAAACGGAGAATTGTTCGTGAGAAGTTAGCTGCTGGTGAATTGGAAGATGAAATCGTAACAATCGAAGTAGAAGAGCAAGCACCATCCATGTTCGATTTGTTCCAAGGTGCCGGTGTTGATCAAATTGGGATGAATATGCAAGATGCATTAAGTAGCTTAATACCGAAAAGGAAAAAGAAACGAAAATTACCAGTTAAGGATGCGCGAAATATTTTAATCAATGAAGAAGCAAACAAATTAATCGATATGGACGAAGTTGTTCAGGAAGCGATCGAACGTGCTGAACAAGCTGGAATCATTTTTATTGATGAAATCGATAAAATAGCAAGCAAAGGTACAAACAATTCAGCAGATGTTTCTCGTGAAGGTGTCCAACGAGATATTTTACCAGTAGTAGAAGGATCAACTGTCGTTACGAAATACGGACCGGTAAAAACCGATCATATTTTATTTATTGCTGCTGGAGCGTTTCATATAGCGAAACCTTCTGATTTAATTCCTGAATTACAAGGACGCTTTCCAATTCGCGTAGAACTTGAAAAACTCCAAATTGAAGATTTCGTTCGTATACTTGTTGAACCTGATAATGCACTAGTTAAACAATATACAGCATTATTGGAAACTGAAGGTATAAAAATAGAATTTTCTGACGATGCTATTAAAAGAATTGCAGAAGTTGCATTTGAAGTAAATCAAAATACAGATAATATTGGTGCGAGAAGGTTACATACGATTTTAGAAAAATTGTTGGAAGATTTATCCTTTGAAGCACCAGAGATGCCAAATAATTCGATCACCATTAATGCTGAATATGTAGATAAAAAACTTAAAGATATTGTACAAGATAAAGATTTAAGTCGTTATATTTTATAAAATGAAATAAATTCAACAATAAGTCTATACATTAATAGGAGGAATAATAATGGAGCTATTAGCAAGAACAAGAAAAATTAATGCGATGTTACAAAATACAGGAGGAAATCCCGTAAACTTTAAAGAAATGTCAGAAACATTACGTGATGTGATCGAAGCAAATGTGTATATTGTTTCGAGACGAGGAAAGTTATTAGGTTTTGCTATTACACAACAAATTGAAAATGAGCGTATGAAAAATATGCTTGAAGAACGACGATTCCCAGAAGACTATACAAAAAATTTGTTCAACATTAATGAAACAACAGCAAACCTTGATATTAATAGCGAATACACTGTATTTCCTGTTGAAAATAAAGAGTTATTTGCGAATGGTTTGACAACAATTGTTCCGATTAATGGCGGTGGAGAACGTCTTGGTACATTAATCTTATCCCGTCTAGAGGAAGAATTTAATAATGATGACTTAATATTAGCTGAATATGGTGCAACTGTTGTAGGAATGGAAATTTTACGTGAAAAAGCAGAGGAAATTGAAGAAGAGGCACGTAGTAAAGCGGTTGTTCAAATGGCGATCAGTTCTTTATCCTATAGTGAATTAGAAGCAATCGAGCATATTTTCGAAGAATTAGGTGGTAAAGAAGGATTACTCGTCGCTTCTAAAGTTGCTGACCGTGTCGGAATTACGCGTTCAGTTATCGTAAATGCTCTTCGTAAGTTAGAAAGTGCAGGTGTGATTGAATCACGTTCATTAGGAATGAAAGGTACCTTTATAAAAGTACTTAATGATAAATTCCTAGAAGAGCTTGAAAAAGTTAAATCGTAACCCATTTGTCATAAATTAATATGTGTCATTCAAAAGGCTGTTCAGTAGAGCAGTCTTTTTTATATGAATTAGTATAAAGTTGGATTCCCTTGAGGCTACCAGATACTTTTTAGCCTTTTTATTACAAAAGGAACATTCCAATCGAAAAAATGTAAAAGTTGTAATCCCACTGTCCTAAAACGATATAATGATGTAAAATAAGATAGAATCTTATCGATTTATATCGAAAAAAATATAAAAATATCAAATTTATTGTACTAATTTCTTATTTTAATTATGAAAAAATTAAGGACTATTTATCCAAAAGTTCATAGAATAGTACTAAATACCCACAAATTTCGACATTTATCTTATAGACAATAAGTTTTAATCTAGATAAAATAGTGATGTAATAAAAATGTAATAAATAAATTTGAGTATGAATTGTTTCTATATTTTTAGTCGGGGGAAGATTGTGATGAGTCTATTTTCACATACAATTCATGTATTAGATCGAGCTTTAGATTATTCTGCACTTAAACAAAAAACAATTTCTAATAATATTGCAAATGTTGATACCCCTCAATATAAAGCACAAGATGTGGTGTCTTTTAAGAAATTTTTCAATCAGGAGCTATCAAAAGGCATTACCGCTAAGCGATCAAATGAAAAACATATTCCATTTCAGTCCTCAACAAAATCATTAACAATTACACATCGAAATGTACAATTTAATGAAAATGGAAATAGTGTGAACATGGATCAAGAAATGGCGAAGTTGGCGGATAATCAAATTTACTATAATGCGATGATCGAACGGTTGAATGGTAAGTTTAATACTTTGAAAAATGTCATAAAAGGAGGACAATAATTTTGTTTTCTAGTTTAAATATAACAGCAAGTGCATTAACTGCTCAAAGATTAAGAATGGACGTTATTTCTTCGAATATTGCGAATGCGGATACGACGAGAGCAAATTATGTCAATGGGGAGTGGGTCCCATATCAAAGAAAAACAGTTGTACTACAACCGAAGGAAGGAAGTTTTTCAAGTTATTTAAATAAAGCAATGGATAAATCTGAAGCGGTTGAAGGAGTTGCTGTAACGAGAATTATTGAAGACCAAACTCCTTTCAAACTGGTTTTTAATCCGGAACATCCGGATGCAAATGAGGAAGGTTATGTACAGTTACCAAATGTGGATCCATTAAGAGAAATGGTAGATTTAATTAGTGCTACACGATCTTACGAAGCCAATGTAACATCTTTTAACGCATCGAAATCGATGTTAATGAAAGCTCTTGAAATCGGAAAATAGTCTCCAAAAAATGAAAGGAGAGATCTAGTTGGCTATACATCCAATATCAGTACAAGCTTTATCTGGTACTATTCAGCCAAATGAAAATAATAAAGTTACTCCATCTGAAGTACAAGAGACATTTTCAAGTTTGTTAAAAAAAGCTGTAAATGAAGTGAATCACGCACAAGTGCAATCAGATATAATGACAGAAAAGTTAGCAAATGGTGAAAATGTACAGTTACACGATGTTATGATTGCTTCACAGAAAGCATCTATCATGCTTGAGACAACACTACAAGTCCGAAATAAAGTCGTTGAAGCTTATCAATCGATTATGAGAATGCAGATCTAAACTTAGTTTTTATAAGAATTGATGGTAATAACAAGATTTAAGAATTTAACTGTACGGAGCGAGAAATAAATGAATGAGACTGTACAAAATTATATCAATCATATTAAAGATCGTTGGCAAAACAAAACTAACAAACAAAAGGCAGTACTCCTAGGTTCAATAATAAGTGTATTGATTTTAATTGGTATTCTAATCTATTTTACGACAAAGACAACGATGGTCCCGTTATATAGTGATTTAACACCAGCTGAGACGGGAAGCATAAAAGAAACTTTGGATAGTATGGGTGTCCCATCTCAGATTACAAATGATGGTACGACGATTAAAGTTCCGGAAAAACAGGTAGATACACTGTTAGTGGAGTTAGCTGCACAAGGAATTCCTGAATCAGGCAGTATTGATTATTCCTTTTTTAGTGAAAATGCTGGATTAGGAATGACCGATAATGAGTTTAATGTAATGAAACTTGATGCCATGCAAACGGAATTAGCAAATTTAATAAAAACAGTTGACGGTATAAAAGATGCGAAGGTCATGATTACTCTTCCAGAAGAAAGTATTTTCGTTTCAGATGAAAGTAAAGAAGCTTCTGCATCTATCGTTATTACGACAGAACCTGGAAACAATTTTTCTGAAAATCAAATCAAAGCTTTATATACATTAGTTTCGAAATCGGTCCCGAATTTACCTACCAATAATATCGTCATAATGGACCAGAACTTTAATTATTATGATTTAAAAAATGGAGAAAGTTACACCCAAGGTTATCAACTGGAATCTCAATACAACATGAAAAAAGAAATAGAAAAAGATATTCAACGAGAAGTACAACGGATGCTCGGCATGTTAATGGGACAAGACTCGGTCATCGTATCCGTTACGGCTGATATTGACTTTTCACAAGAGAAACGAGAAGAAAACTTAGTTGAGCCAGTTGATAATGAAAATATGGAAGGTATTGCAATCAGTGCACAAAGACTTTCAGAAACGTATTCTGGTGAGGATGCGGGTGCAGGTGGTGTTCCGCAAGCTGAAGATTCAGGTGACGCTTTAGGTGCTACATACGTAGAAGGAACAAGGGAAAATGGTGAATATGAAAATACAGAAGAAACAATTAATTATGAAGTAAACCGCATCAGAAAAGAGATTGTAGAAAGTCCTTATAAAATTCGAGATTTAGGTATTCAAGTGATAGTCGAACCACCTGAACAAGCCACAGCTGGAAGTGCCAATGTAGAACAAGATATTACGGATATTCTTAGCACCATTATTCGTACAACGATTGATACAAGTGATGTAGACGGTGAGCTTACCGATCAGCAAATCAATAGTAAAATCGCCGTATCATTCCAAGAATTGCTAGGTAAACAGGATAATCATTCATTAGAACATCAACAATCGCAATTTCCATTCTGGGGTTACCTTGTGATAGGAATTCTTGTGATCATTATTATTGTTTTACTGATTTTTGTATTTAGAAAAAAAGAAGATCATGAGTTTGAATTCGACGATGACGATGACTTAAAAGGAAGAGAACAAGAGCAAACCGTCATCCCTGACCTAATGGAACACCAGCAGGAAACAGAAGACACTATTCGGAGAAAACAAGTAGAAAAAATGGCAAAAGAACGACCAGATGAATTTGCGAAATTGTTGCGTACGTGGTTATCACAAGATTAGGAGGGTTGATTTTGGCGACAAAAAAAGGATTAACGGGGAAACAAAAAGCAGCTCTCCTCCTTATTTCTCTCGGACCAGATGTGTCGGCGGAAATCTATAAACATTTAACTGAAGATGAAATTGAAAAACTAACGTTAGAAATCTCAACGATAAAAAATGTAAGTTCAGATAAAAAAGATGAAATAATGGAGGAATTTTATAATCTTGTTATGGCTCAAGATTATATTTCTCAAGGCGGGATTGGCTATGCAAAAATGATATTAGAAAAAGCATTAGGACCAGAACAAGCAAATTTAATCATTAATCGTCTCACATCTTCCTTACAAGTGAAACCATTTGACTTTGCAAGGAAAGCTGATCCGAATCAAATATTAAACTTTATTCAAAATGAACATCCACAAACGATTGCATTAATACTTTCATATTTAGAATCAAACCAAGCTGCACAAATATTATCAAATCTACCTGAGGAAATGCAAGCCGACGTTGCAAGAAGAATTGCACTAATGGACAGTACGTCACCTGATGTCATCTATAAAGTGGAACAGATATTAGAACAAAAACTTTCCGCAACCGTTACTACTGACTACACACAAACAGGTGGAATTGAAGCTGTTGTTGATGTATTAAATGGTGTTGACCGTGCTACTGAAAGAACAATTCTTGAAGAATTGGCATACAAAGATCCTGAATTAGCAGAGGAAATTAAGAAACGAATGTTTGTCTTTGAAGACATTGTGACACTAGATAATCGAGCAATTCAACTTGTTATCCGTGATTGTGATAATGAAGATCTCATACTTGCATTGAAAGTAGCAAGTGAAGAAGTGAAAGAAGTGATCTTTAAAAATATGTCAACACGTATGCGTGAAACGTTCCAAGAAGAATTGGAAGTTATGGGACCAGTTCGTTTACGTGATGTTGAAGAAGCTCAAGGTAGAATTGTTGGTGTGATTCGTCGTCTGGAAGAATCTGGAGAGATTATCATCGCCCGTGGCGGGGGTGACGATATCATTGTCTAATATCATAAAGAGGAGTTTTGCAGAGCACTCACAAGAAAAAGTCATTTCTATACGAATGTTAAAACCGCAACATCATCGAACAAATTCAAAAGTTCAAGAAGATAACGTACCTGTCGTATCCGACGAACAACTAAAAAAAGCAAAAGAAGAAGCTGAAAAAATATTAAATCAGGCAAAAGAACACGCAGATCAAATAAAAAGGCAGATTGAAGTAGAAAGACAAAAAATAGAAGAGGAAAAGATGGAAATTTTTGAAACAGCTAAACAAAAAGGGTATGAAACCGGTCTTCAACTGGGGAAAGAACAAGCGTATCAAGAGATGGAAGAGCAAATTGAATTGGCAAAAACAATAGTTGAAAATGCCAGAAAGGAATTTGTCCAAACTGTCGAAAGGTCTGATCATACTATACTCGAAATTGGATTGAAGACTGCTGAAAAAATATTAAACTGTACACTTTCTGAGCAGCCTGAGAAGTTTAATGACTTAATTAAGAAGGCAATCACGGAAACACTGGATCGAAAAGAGATAAAAATTCATGTTCATCCTAGTTTATACGAAGTCGTTGTTCATAAAAAAGAAGAGTATTTATCACCAATTTTACAAGAAGCACCTATATATATTTATCCAGATCAACACTTATCTTATGGTGGCTGCATTATCGAAACAAATGGCGAACGGGTTGATGCAAGTATTGATCATCAACTCCATGAAGTACGCATTAAACTTTTTGAACTTTTAAATGGTGATTTGACATGAATTTAAATGAATTAATAGCTGAAATACCTTTCATCGATACGTATAAACATTATGGAAGTGTAACGAAAGTTGTAGGGATCATGATCGAAGCAAAGGGACCAAGAAGTTCCATAGGTGATGTTTGCTATATTTATCCGAAAAATGGGTACAAAAAAAGGATCATTGGTGAGGTTGTCGGCTTTAAAAATAACAATGTATTAATTATGCCATACAATGAAGTCCATGACATTGCACCCGGTTGGATTGTTGAAGGTACAGGACGTTCTTTAGAAATAAAAGTAGGCGATGCTTTAATTGGAAAAGTCATCGATCCGCTAGGAAACCCAATGGATGGTAGTCCCTTACCTGAAGCATTACAACGATGGCCAATCGAACATGCTCCTCCTAATCCATTAAGTCGACCACCGATTCATGAAATATTAGAAATAGGTGTTCGATCTATTGATAGTCTTTTAACAATAGGAAAGGGACAAAGAGTTGGTATATTTGCAGGCAGTGGTGTTGGAAAAAGCACGCTTTTGGGGATGATTGCCCGTAATACGAAAGCTGATTTAAATGTCATCGCATTGATTGGAGAACGTGGAAGAGAAGTTCGTGAGTTTATTGAACGTGATTTAGGTGAATTGGGTCTGAATCGTTCAATAGTAGTAGCTGCTACGAGTGATCAACCGGCTTTAATGCGAATCAAAGGAGCATATACGGCAACGGCCATTGCGGAGTATTTCAGAAATAAAGGATTAAATGTTATGTTGATGATGGATTCCGTAACACGTGTTGCCATGGCCCAGAGGGAAGTCGGTCTTGCTACAGGTGAACCACCTGCAACGAAGGGATACACGCCATCGGTATTTTCATTATTACCGAAATTATTGGAACGAACAGGGACAAATGAATTTGGTTCAATTACTGCTTTTTACACGGTTTTAGTCGATGGTGATGATTTCAATGAACCGATTGCAGATACAGTCCGAGGAATTTTAGACGGACATATAGTACTTGATCGGAATCTAGCCAATAAAGGGCAGTATCCTGCCATTCATGTATTAAAGAGTATTAGCCGTTTAATGAAAAGTTTAGTTGACCAGGAGCATTTAGAGAAAGCAATCCAATTTAGGCAAATATTAAATACATATTTACAATCGGAAGATTTAATTAATATAGGTGCATACAAAAAAGGTTCTTCAAAGGAGATTGATGTAGCCATTGATTATTATCCAAAGCTAATCTCCTATTTAACTCAAGGAATAGATGAAAAAATGACTTATGAAGATAGTGTTCAAGCTTTAAAAACACTGATTGCAGGTGAATAGGAATGGGTTTCACTTACAAGTTTGCAAAATTACTAGAGTTGCGAGAAAGTGAAAAGGAAAATCAAGCCCTCGTTTATGAGAAAGCTGTTCAGCGATTTAAGGAAGTTGCAGAGAAGCTTTATGAGTTATTAAAAAAGAAGGAAGATCTGGAGAGTTACCAACATGAAAAAATCCGCACAGGGATTCAGGTCCATGAAATTCGCTTCCATCAAAAATATTTAATGAATTTGCAAAAGGAAATTGATCATTATCAAAACCTCGTGATTCAAGCAAGACATCATATGCAATTTGAGGAAAAGCGACTAATGGATAAGAATATTGAAGTGAAAAAGTTCGAGAAATTAAAAGACAAAGAATATGAAAAATATTTACGTGAACGGATAGTAGAGGAAACCAAAGTGATGGATGAAATTTGTACGCAAATTGTAGTAAGGGAGAAATAGGATCCATGAAAAAAGAAACAGAAAAAAAGCAAAAATCAAATATTGGTAAAAAGATCCTATTTGCAATTGTTTTACCGCTTATATTCATTTGCATGATCATGATCATTATTTTTTCATTTTTAGGCAAAAACATTTTTGAAGAAGCATCGAATATTCCAATTATAGGTTCAATATTTGCATCGGATGCCTCCGTTGTTACAACGGAAGATTTACAAAAGCAAATCAATCAATTGAAAGCTGCATTAAGTGATGAACAGGCCAAAGTAAGTGATCTTGAATTCCAATTAGAACAAAAAGAGCAAGAACTTGAAACTGTAAAACAAGAAAACATAGAAAGTGATTTAGTTAATCAAGAAGTAAATAGTGAAAATTTAGAAGAGCAGTCCATAACTGATGAATGGGCAATGATTGCTAAAACCTATGAAAATATGAAACCGAAAAATGCAGCAGCGATTCTCGTTTCAATGGATGAGCCTACCGCATTAAATATTTTACGTAGTATGCGAGAAAAAAATGTAGCTGCAATTTTAGAAAAAATGCCTGCGGAAAATGCTGCGAAATTTACTGTAAAACTTGTTGAAACACAATAATTAATACTCACGATTTTTGAAGGGAGGTGAACAAATGATCAATATGCTGCCAATGCAAATACAAACGACTAATTCATTAACAAGTCATATGAGCAAAAGTATGGATGAGAAGACAAGTGAGTCATTTGTTAATATGCTTCAATCCTTCGTAAATGATCAATCAGAAATGAACAATATAACGGTTCCAAACAATCAAATGATAGAAACAGTACTTCAACATCGAGAAATATCAACGAGTGAGCTAATGAATTCCATTCATTCTATGCTTACAAATTTATCCGAACAGTTACCGGACGAATATGAAGATTTGCACCAAATAATAACGGACGTTATGGAAGGGCTTGAATGGATTGAGTCGGAACAAATCGGCAGTCATCTCGACATGATTTTAATGCTTGATTCAACCTTATCTAACATTGACTTGACGAACTT
Organism: Pallidibacillus thermolactis; assembly: GCF_025660415.1. NCBI lineage: Bacteria > Bacillati > Bacillota > Bacilli > Caryophanales > Bacillaceae > Pallidibacillus > Pallidibacillus thermolactis. The sequence goes on along the minus strand of NZ_JAOUSE010000002.1, from coordinate 89,941 downwards.
CGTTCACAAACAAACAGAACAAGGAAATGTATCAAATAAGACAAGTAAATTAAATATTGATCTAATTTTTAAGACGATACAAAGTTTTGTTCAAACTTTGCGAACATTTAATGAACGAACAGCAGAAGAACTACCAATGATTGACAAACTTGTCCAACAAAGTGAGAAATTATTAGTCAATGAAAAGATCATTAGACGAGCTTTTACAAACATAGAAATCGTCAAACCTAATACGTTTACTTCCAATCATCCATATGCAAATGTTTATGTTTCGGTTAAAAAAGCGGATGAAAATAGCAGTACACTGTTAGCTTCAATTAATGGAATAGATAAAGCAACAGAGAATACAGTTGTAACGCATTCATCTTTATACCATCAACCGGGACAGATGAAATTAGAATCATTAACATTACAGGATGGACATAGTAGGCCTGTTAATTTCGACAGTTTTGTCAGACAATTTACCACAATCCTTAATAAAGGAAAACTAATGAACAGTGGTCCATTACAAAAATTGACAATCCAACTTAAGCCGGAACATCTCGGTACACTAAAAATAGAACTAGTTCAGCAAAATAATGAATTGGTTGCTAAGATTATTTCGTCTACGAAGGCAGCAAAGGAACTTCTAGAATCACAAATTCAAGCTTTACGTCATGCCTTTATTCAACAAAACATAAACGTCACACGTATTGATATTGAAACGCATCTAAATCAAGAAGAACAACAAGGATTTCATGAACATGATCAACCAAAGGATCATAACGAACGAGAACAACATCCAGATCAAAAAGAGCGACAAAATTTTTCCGAAACGTTACTAGAAACACTAGTAAACTATGAAGTTTAGGTGATGACATGACGAATACAATTCAATCTGATCTATACTTATCAACTGTAAGTAATGAAACAAAAACATTAAATAACAGCACACTTGGACAAGATGCGTTTTTAAAGTTATTAATTGCACAATTACGACATCAAGATCCAGCAAATCCAATGCAAGATACCGAATTTATCTCACAAATGGCTACATTTTCAGAACTCGAACAAATGATGCAAATGAACAAAACACTTGATAAGCTAGTTGAAAGTCAGAAAAACCAACAATTCCTTGCTTATCAACAATTATTAGGAAAAGAAGTAGAATGGCAACAAGTAAAACTAGATTTAGAAAATCCAGATCGTGAGCCAGTTGTGATAGAAGGGAAAAATACAATTAAATCCATTAGCTTTTCTACGGAAGGTCCGATTTTTACTTTAGATAATGGAACAAAAGTTTCATTAGAACATATTAAAGGAATCACAACAATAAATAGTAATGAAAATTCAATTGTTTCTGCTAGTTTTTTAATAGGAAAAAAGGTGAGCTGGAAGGTGGAAGATGAAATTAAAAGTGCCATTGTTGAGTCTGTTTCAAAAAAGGACGGAAAAATCTATTTTAATTTAGATGATGAAGAAAAAACTCAGCTTACAGATGAACAAATCATTTCAATAGAAACGGTGTGATGAACTTAATGGATAAGGATGATTATTATGAACATTTATAAGCCATTCATTCCACCAGTAGGTATTGAGAACACAAGTGCTGTCAAGCGAAATCAAACGGTTAAAACAAATCATGATTTTTCAAGTTTTTTACAGGATGCGATTGTAGCAAAGGATAAATTAACAATCAGTAAACATGCACAATATCGTCTCGAACAGAGAAACATTGAAATCAGTTCTGAGAAATGGAATCAGATTGGTGCAAAGTTAGAAGAAGCAAGACAAAAGGGTGTGAAAGAATCTCTTGTCATATTAGACAATGCGGCACTGATTGTTAGTGCACAAAATAAAACAGTCATTACAGCAATGGACCGTAATGAAGCTGCGTCTCAAATTTTTACGAATATCAATGGCGCAATTATCCTTTAGGCTGGACCCGTAAGGAAGCCCTAAGCTGTGGAACGATAGAAACAGCTTAATAATAAATGTAAATAGGAAGGGAGCTTTTTCAATGTTACGTTCATTATACTCAAGTATTAGCGGTATGAAAAATATGCAAACAAAACTTGATGTGATCGGCAATAATATATCAAATGTAAATACATATGGATTTAAAAAAAGTCGTGTAACATTCAAAGACGCTATAAACCAAACGATAAGTTATGCTTCAAGACCGACTGAAACTTTAGGAGGAAAGAACGCACAACAAGTTGGTTTAGGGATTGAAACCGGATCGATTGATACGGTATTTACAGAAGGTAGCTTACAAACCACAGGGCGTGCCCTTGACTTAGCAATTTCTGGCGGAGACGGATATTTTGTCGTTAGAAACGGATCAAACAACTATTTTACGAGAGCTGGAAACTTTTATATTGATGAACAAGGTTTTTTAGTGAATAGTGATGGGAATTTTGTTCTAGCCTATGATGCTTATTCGAATACGTTAAGTCAAATTCAAGTACCGAAAAAAATACCGTCAAATTCGTTTAAGCTTGTCGGTAACTTCGATCGTAATTTCTCATACAGTCGTACCGTATTTGATACTAATCTTAATGCACATTCTATAAACTTCGAATTTGAGAAAATTGGTAACTCGAATACATGGAATGTGACGTTACAAGTAGGTGGAAATACTGTTGGTTCCTTTAAAGCCATATTTGATGAAAAAACTGGCGAATTTAAAAATGTTGATTTAAATGGATTGGTGACAAAATCTGGAAGTTTTTCATTCCAGTTAGACGATGGGAGAGGTGGATTAGTTGAGGTTGCTCTTGATATAGATCTAACAGATGTAACATCTATATCAAGTAGCAATACAAGCGCTGATGCAAAAGGCTCTAATGTGACGTTAACAGGAGGATTATTGTGGGAAGATAATGCACCAAGTCCAATAAATATAACTGTCAGTGATGGATTAAAAGAAGAAGACATAACGATTGAATTTTCAAAAGGTTCCCGTAACGATACGGTTACAAAATGGAATGTAACTATGGGCGATGTAGTGCCAAATACAGTCGAATTAACTTTTGATAATATAACTGGTGATTTAATTAGTATTAACGGTTCCAGTACAAATCTCGATTCTTTTCCATTTACAAGTGAAGATGGGATGAATTTTACCATTGATTTTACGAACTTATTCAGTACTAGCAATAATTTTTCCTTTAATGCAGATATAGCTGAACTCCAAGAATACAGCATTAGTGGTAATGGTGATTTTATCGTTCAGTATAGTGATGGTTCCGTTCGTAGGATTGCAACCCTTGCACTTGCTCGCTTTAATAACCCAGAAGGCTTAACCAAAATAGGAGGAAATCTATTTAACGTTTCTGAAAACTCTGGAGATCCGATTTTCGGAAATGGCGGTGCTGGTTTTGGAATCATTGAAAGTGGAAAATTGGAAATGTCAAACGTTGACTTAACAGAAGAATTTACTGAAATGATTGTTGCACAAAGAGCATTTCAATCGAACTCAAGAATTATCACAACTTCAGACGAAATTCTACAAGAAATTGTAAATTTAAAACGTTAATCAAATAAGTTATAAAACGAATGGCTAGAGAGATTCTCATTCTCTCTAGTAATTCTTCTCTATAAAAAAATCTTTAGGGAGGTTACAGTGTTAAAATTAACTAGGTTGAATGGAAAAACCTTTCATTTAAATCCTTTACTCATTGAAACGATTGAATCTTTTCCTGATACAACCATACTTTTAACAAATGGAAAAAGATATGTTGTAAAAGAAGATGAAGCGATTGTTGTTAAAAAAATAATGGCGTTTTTCCGAAAGGTTCAATTGATCACCATCGATCAGCAAAAACAGGAGGATTGTGATGAAAAATGGCGTTAAATTATTGATTATATCTATGTTAATCGTAATTATCATACTTGCTGCTGGTCTTTATCTTTTTTGTCAAAAAACAGTAGAAGGAACTGAAAACGAATCTTCTGTAGATGAAATTGTAGCGAATTCTGTTGAAATCCCTGAACTTACGACCAATCTTGCAAGTGATCATTTTATTCGCATTGCCTTTACTATTCAAACAGATAGTAAAAAAACAAAACAACAATTAGAAAAACGGAATTTCCAGGTTAACAATACAATTATTAAACAATTATCGGGTATGCAAGCCGAAGAAATTAAAGGTACAGAAGGAAAAATTCAGTTAGAAGAAACTTTGAAATCTTCCTTAAACTCATTGTTGGAAGAAGGTGAAGTCGAGCAAGTATATATTACAACAGCAATTATACAATAACTTTTCGTAAATAAATAATGCATAATAGAGCCATCAATGGAAGGAATCGATGGCTGGAGGTGAGTGTACTTGCCATCTGAAGAAATATTATCCCAAAGTGAAATCGATGCCTTACTCTCGGCTTTATCGACAGGAGAGTTAAGTGCAGATGAGATTAAAGAAGAAGAAAAACAAAAAGTAAAAACATATGATTTTAAACGGGCGCTTCGATTTTCCAAAGAACAAATTCGAAGCTTAACAAGAATTCATGAAAATTTAGCGAGGTTACTTACAACACATTTATCGGCAAAATTAAGAACATATGTACAAGTATCGGTAACGAGTGCTGATCAATTACCATATGAGGAATTTGTTCGTTCAATTCCGAAAATGACAGTCTTGTACTTATACGAGTTAACACCTTTAGATGGAAATATGTTAATTGAAATTAATCCAAATATTGCTTATGCAATGTTGGATCGTATTCTTGGTGGCGATGGAACAAGTGTTAATAAAATAGATCAGTTAACAGATATTGAAGAAGAGCTAATGACCAATTTATTTCAATCGGCATTCAAATCTTTGCGAGATGCATGGGAAACCGTTATTCAAGTTGAACCGGAAATGCAAAGTTTTGAAGTAAATCCTCAATTTTTACAAGTCGTTTCACCAAATGAAACGGTTGTCGTAATCTCGTTGAATACCATCATTGGTGAAACAAGTGGGATGATTAATATATGTATTCCACACATTGTTTTAGAACCAATAATACAGAAATTATCGGTAAGTTATTGGATGCAAACAGAGGAAAAAGCGGAAGATCCAGAAAACGCAGAGGCCATTCGCACCCAGTTAAAACGTAGTCGTTTACCGATCATTGCTGAACTAGGTCAATCAGAGATTACAATTGAAGAGTTTTTACAGCTATCTGTCGGTGATTGTATAGAATTAAATAAAAAAATTGATGAACCAATGATTATCAAAGTTCAAGAAGTACCAAAATTCTTTGGACAACCAGGGAAGGTAAATAAAAACTTAGCGATCCAAATACTAGATTATTTTGAAGAGGAGGGAGATGAGGCAGATGAATGATGGAATGCTCTCCCAAGAAGAAATCGATGCATTGTTAAATGGTTCTTATGAAGATGAAAACGATATTACGAATGGAGATTTGGAAGAGGAGATTTTAAATACCTTTGAAAAAGATGCATTAGGTGAGATCGGTAACATTTCTTTCGGTAGTTCGGCCACAGCCTTATCAACTTTGTTAAATCAAAAGGTGGAAATTACAACACCGAAAGTGTCTATTATCCGAAAAGAACAATTAGAAGATGAATTTCCAAGACCTTATGTCGCGGTTGCCGTTGATTATACAGCAGGATTTTCTGGTCAAAACTTGCTCGTTATAAAGCAAACCGATGCAAGTGTTATAGCTGATTTAATGCTCGGTGGTACAGGAGAAAATGTTAGTGATGTTATCAACGAACTACAACTAAGTGCTGTCCAGGAAGCAATGAATCAGATGATGGGAAATGCAGCAACGAGTATGTCTACTGTTTTTCAAAAACGAGTGGATATCTCACCGCCAACATTAGATTTACTAAATATTCCGGAAGGACAAGGAACTGACCAATTACCAGATGATGACTATATTGTAAAAGTATCTTTTAGTTTAAAAATCGGAGAACTAATTAATTCTTCGATTATGCAATTATTTTCGATTCCTTTTGCCAAGCAATTAGTGAATGATTTGATAAACTCAACAAAAAATGAGGCAACAACGACGGTAGTGGAAAATCAGGATCATCGTGTTGATCTGTTTGATGAGGGTAACAGTATGAAAAATATAAATCATTTCGAGCAAATGGAAGATAACTTAAATGGTATGCAGGATTATTACCTACAGGCTCAACAATCTCACGATGGATTACAAGGGCGTACATCACCAAATAAACAAAAGGTAAAAAACGTACAACCTGCAAAATTTGCAGAATTCGATACATTAACTTCTATTTCTGAAACACCTCGAAATTTAAATATGCTATTTGACATTCCACTGCAGGTGACAGTGGAATTAGGAAGAACATCAAAGGAAGTTAAAGATATCCTAGAATTATCACCTGGCTCAATAATCGAATTAGATAAATTAGCGGGAGAACCTGTTGATATATTAATTAATCATAAATTAATTGCTAAGGGTGAAGTTGTGGTCATTGACGAAAACTTTGGTGTTCGTATTACTGATATATTAAGTCAAAAAGAAAGAATTAAAAACATGAAGTAATTGAATGGGGGAAAAGAAATGGGAAATCGTATTTTAATCGTTGATGATGCAGCTTTTATGAGAATGATGATTAAAGATATTCTCATTAAAAATGGTTTCGAAGTTGTTGGTGAAGCATCGGATGGTGCACAAGCAGTTGATAAATATAAAGAGTTAAAACCTGACTTAGTTACGATGGATATTACAATGCCTGAAATGGATGGGATCGCTGCTCTTAAAGTGATTCGTGAGTTTGATCCTAATGCAAAAGTTGTCATGTGTTCAGCTATGGGACAGCAAGCGATGGTCATCGACGCGATTCAAGCTGGTGCTAAGGATTTTATTGTTAAACCATTCCAAGCTGACCGTGTTTTAGAAGCGATTAAAAAGACTTTAGGTGCTTAGTTAATTGAAGGTTATCACTTCTTTTTTCTCATGTTGTGGCAATCGAAAGTAGGTGACAGATAAAGAATGATGAACAAGCGTATGATCTTTATGTACTCAATATGTATTGTGATATTCGCATTGCTTTTTCACATGCAAACGGTCTATGCCGATGACTCGATTCATAATAGTGTATATGATTATTTTGACCAAGAAAGTGAAGCTGAGAATGAAACAGAATCGATAAACAATGTAAATGCTGAGGAAAAATCTAATTCCTCTGTTGGTGTCACTTTTATGGATATTATGCGAACAATCTTAGTGTTATGTATTGTCATCGGATTACTCATCGCTTTGTTAAAGTGGATGCAAAAAAAGAGTAACTTTCCGCATTCCGATCATTTAATCAAGAATTTAGGTGGCACCCCCTTAGGTGGAAATCGTTCGATACAACTAATTAAAGTTGGAAGATCAATTTTCATTGTCGGTGTCGGCGAGAATGTTCAATTATTAAAAGAAGTAACCGATGAGAAGGAAATTTCTCAACTGCTAAAACAATATGATGAGCGTTTGGACCGAGTAATGCGTACTAGTAATCTTGTTACTATTTTTAAAGAGAAGTTAGAGAAAAATTCCTCTATGACTGGGGCAAAGCAACAGTCATCTTTTAAACAAGAAATAGAGAAAAGAATGAAGGAAATCGAAATGAAAAGGAAGGAAGCAATGGAAGAACATGTAAAGAAAGGGTCTAATGAAAAATGAATGATTTTATGTCATTTTTTAATAGTAGTGACCCTGATACGGTATCTACTTCTATTAAACTATTATTACTTTTAACAGTATTATCAATTGCTCCAAGTATATTGATTCTCCTAACTTCTTTTACACGAATTGTTGTAGTTCTTTCTTTTGTGCGCACAGGTCTAGGAACCAATCAAACACCACCGAACCAAGTGATTATTGGAATCAGTTTGTTTTTGACATTCTTTATCATGGCACCTACATTTCAAGAAGTGAATGAAAATGCTTTACAACCTTTATTTAATGAGGAAATGAATCTCGAAGAAGCATATGAGGCAGCGGCTACACCATTTAAAGAATTCATGTCCCAACATACACGACAAAAAGATTTAGCACTTTTTTTAGATTATTCAGGTGCCAAACAACCTGAATCGATTGAGGATATCCCTTTGACAGCATTAGTACCGGCATTCGTAATTAGTGAATTGAAAACAGCCTTTCAAATTGGTTTTATGATTTTTATACCGTTTCTAGTCATTGATATGGTTGTGGCCAGTGTTTTAATGTCGATGGGGATGATGATGCTCCCCCCGGTTATGATCTCATTACCATTTAAAATACTGTTATTTGTACTCGTTGATGGATGGCATCTCGTAGTCAAATCATTATTACAGACATTTTAAGCAGGTGAATAAATAAATGAACAGTGAAGAAGTAATTGCTCTTGCTGAACAGGGAATATTAACCATTTTACTTGTTGCAGGTCCATTATTAGCCATCGCGTTAGGTATTGGGTTAATTGTAAGTATTTTACAAGCAACGACACAAATTCAGGAGCAAACTTTAGCTTTTATTCCTAAAATTGTAGCAGTATTACTTGGAATTGTCGTTTTAGCACCTTGGATGATCAATCATATGGTCCAATTTGCCACAGAAATTTTTGCAAACTTAACGAAATTTGTAGGTTGATCATATGGAAACTTTCATTAATACCATACCGATTTTTTTGCTTATATTTATTCGCGTCATTTCCTTTATTATGATTGTGCCGATTTTTTCTTATGGAACCATTCCAACAATGTTTAAAATCGGACTTGCTTTTTATTTAGCATATATCATGGTTTTTGTGATTGAAGTAGTTGACCCGATTGCTTTTGATGGAATGTATATATTGCTTCTTGTAAAAGAAATTTTAGTCGGTATTTCCATTGGATTAATAGCATATATCTTGATTTCCGCCATTCAAACGGCAGGTGGGTTAATTGACTTTCAGATGGGGTTTGCGCTAGCCAATGTGGTGGATCCTCAAACAGGTGCTCAATCCCCGATAATGGGACAATATTTATATATGTTTGCTCTTTTATTTTTATTATCGGTTGATGGACATCATTTGTTAATTGATGGAATTTTTTATAGTTATCAATTTATTCCGATCGACCAATCTTTTATAACCTTTGGCGAACAAAATATAATTGTAATGATCGCTAAAATCCTGAGTGCAATGTTTCTTATTGCTTTTCAAATATCGATTCCTGTTATTGCGTGTCTATTTATAGTGGACCTTGCATTAGGAATTATTGCTCGCACAGTCCCACAAATGAATATTTTTGTTATCGGTTTACCTGTAAAAATTTTAGTCGGCTTTATACTATTATTCATCATTATCGGTGTAATGATTTTCTCGGTACAAAGTTTATTTGACTTATTACTGCATGCCTTAAGAGATTTTATGGCACTTCTAGGTCAACCTTTATCGTCATCCTAAAGAAAGGGGGAGCTTAATGTTTAAATACCGTTTAGATTTGCAATATTTTGCTGGAGAAAAAACGGAAAAGGCAACCCCGAAGAAAAGGCAAGATGTTCGTAAAAAAGGACAAACAGCAAAAAGTCAAGACGTTAATACAGCAATTATCATCTTATTTGTTTTTTCGACACTTCTTTTTTTTGGACCGTTGATTATAAAATACTTTTTTGACATCTTTCATATGACCTTTGAAAAATATTTTTTAATGGAGATAACAGCACATACCATTGAAACAATTACAGTGGAAATGTTTATACAGTTTATGAAAATAGTTGCTCCGATTTTTCTTTTGGCAATGATTGCAGCATTATTAGCCAATTATATTCAAGTTGGTTTTCTTTTTACAGGTGAGCCATTAAAAATGAAATTGGAAAAATTAGATCCGATTAAAGGTTTTAAACGAATCTTTTCATTACGTGCCATTGTTGAATTAATTAAGTCGATATTAAAAGTTTCGATCATTAGTGTGATCGGTTTTATTTTCATTAGAAATCATTTACCCGAAATATTAACTTTAATTACTTCAACACCTGTAAATAGTCTTTCTGCCATCGCTTCTGTTGTAGGTAATATGGGGTTGTTAATGGGCGGAGGCTTACTTTTTATTGCCATTTTGGATTATATGTACCAAAAATATGATTTCGAAAAAAATATTCGCATGTCAAAACAGGATATTAAAGATGAACATAAAAATATCGAAGGGGATCCACTCATTAAATCTCGCATTAAACAAAGGCAAAGGGAAATTGCAACCAGGCGAATGATGGAAGAAGTTCCTCATGCTGATGTTGTGATTACGAACCCGACTCATTATGCCGTGGCATTAAAATACGATGAAACCAAAATGGATGCCCCATATGTTGTTGCAAAAGGAGTCGATTTCGTTGCACAAAAGATTAAACTGATTGCGAAAGAAAATAAAGTGATCATTGTCGAAAATCGTCCCCTTGCACGAAGCTTATATGCAGAAACAGATATCGGTCAGGAAATCCCTGAACAATTTTTTAAAGCCGTTGCTGAAATTTTAGCTTATGTATACAGAGTTCAAAGAAGAGTGTAATACATGATTAGGTTTTCAGTATTCAAAATGGAGTTATGTTAGGAGAGTAAGGAATGAAAGTAAAAGATTTATCCGTTATCATTGGCGTTATTTTTATAGTAGTTATGTTAGTCATCCCTTTACCGCCAACATTGTTAAGTTTTTTAATTATGATTAATATGTCATTAGCTTTGTTAGTTTTATTGGCGGCTATGAATATGCGTACGGCACTAGATTTTTCTATATTTCCTTCTCTCTTATTAGTAATGACATTGTTTCGTCTTGCACTGAATGTTTCAACAACGAGGGCGATTTTGTCAGGTGGCGATGCTGGTGCCGTTGTTGAAACATTTGGTTCTTTCGTCGTCGGCGGAAATATATTGGTTGGTCTAGTCGTATTTTTGATTCTTGTCATTATTAACTTTATCGTTATTACAAAAGGATCTGAAAGGGTTGCAGAAGTAGCTGCTCGCTTTACACTCGATGCGATGCCAGGAAAACAAATGGCCATTGATGCGGATTTAAATGCTGGATTAATTTCTGAACAAGAAGCAAGAAAACGTAGAAGTGATATATCCCGTGAAGCAGATTTTTATGGTTCTATGGATGGAGCGAGTAAATTTGTTAAAGGGGATGCAATTGCCGGGATCATTACTGTTTTTATAAATCTTATTTTTGGGATTATTATTGGTATGTTACAAATGGACATGTCTTTTGGAGAAGCAATCAATCGCTTTTCCATGCTAACCGTTGGTGATGGACTTGTTTCTCAAATACCAGCATTGTTAATGTCTACAGCAACGGGTATTATTGTAACTCGTTCTGCCTCTGAAGGGAATTTAGGTACGGATATTACGGAACAATTATTTGCCTATCCAAAAATGATGTATGTAGCAGGATTTGCGATTATTTTAATGGGGATATTAACCCCCATTCCTCTTTATATTACCGTTCCAATCGGTGGATTATTATTATTTGGTGGGTATATGATTACGAAAGGGCAAATAGATAATGAATCCGAAACAATGGAAACAGAGGAAGAAATAGCTTCTGATGAATTACGAAAACCAGAAAATGTCGTCAGTTTACTTCATATCGATCCCATTGAATTTGAATTTGGATATGGATTAATCCCTTTAGCAGATACGAATCAGGGTGGAGACCTGCTTGACCGAGTCGTCATGATTCGTCGACAACTTGCCATCGAGTTAGGGATTGTCATACCTGTCGTTCGTATTCGTGATAACATTCAACTAGAACCAAATGAATATCGTATAAAGATTAAAGGGCATGAAGTTGGTAAGGGAGAAATTTTGCTTGAACATTATTTAGCGATTAGTCCTGGGACAGATGATCCGTCTATAACAGGAATTGATACAATAGAACCTTCATTTGGAATACCAGCTAAATGGATTACGGAAGATATGAAAACAGATGCAGAAATCGCTGGATATACGGTAGTCGATCCACCATCGGTTGTAAGTACACATTTAACAGAAGTTTTGAAACAATATGCCCATGACCTTCTTGGCCGTCAAGAAACGAAACAACTCCTTGATCATTTAAAGGAATCATATCCAATTGTAGTTGAAGAAGTAACACCTGAACCACTATCTATTGGAGATGTACAAAAAGTTTTGGCAAAGCTACTTAAAGAACGAGTTTCGATCCGAAATTTGCCAGTCATCTTTGAGACGTTAGCCGATTTTTGTAAATTAACGACAGACCCAGACGTATTAACGGAGTATGTTAGACAAGCCCTAGCGAAACAAATTACGAATCAATATAAGCAAGATGACAATACATTACAAGTATTAACATTAAGCGGTAAAGTTGAAAAGCTCATAGCCGATCATATTCAAAAAACAGAACATGGCAACTATTTAGCATTGGATCCACAAATTACTCAAAATATCTTGGAAAGTATGCAGAAACATATAGAACAGGTACAAATGACAAATCAATCGCCAATTATCCTATGTTCACCAGCAATTCGCATGTATGTACGAGATTTAACCGAACGCTTTTTTTCACATGTACCTATACTTTCCTATAATGAATTAGATGCCAATATTGAAGTACAAAGTGTTGGGGTGGTGAACGTTGATTGAAAGTAAAAAAATATATTGCATCATCAATGCCTGAGGCGATGAAGAAAATAAGTAAAGATCTTGGTAAAAATGCCGTCATTTTAAATTCAAAAGTCGTTTATTCCGGAGGTTTCTTTGGTTTATTTCGCAAAAAAAATATTGAAGTGATAGCGGCCATTGATCCCGATGTTAAGCGCAAAGAAGAAATGAATAGAAAAAAAGAGGCGTATAATGATCAGAAAACCCAAAGTCTAATGGTTAACAACCAAAAAAATGAAGAACAGTTATTAAAGGAAATTCAGCAATTAAAAGCTTTAGTCGAAAATATCAAGTCTATCGGACCAGAGTTGCAACATGTACCATCAATGTATCGGGACATTTACCAAAGATTGATCAATCAAAATATACATCAACGAGTCCTAGATGAGATAAAGACAAGATGTATAGAACATTATTATAAAAACAACGAGCAAGTGACAAAACAAGATGCGGTCTTGTTTGTTGCGAATGAATTGAAAAGCTATTTAGAAACAGTAACATTTGGTCCAATGAACTTGGACAAAAAATTTATTAATGTTGTCGGTCCAACAGGGGTAGGGAAAACGACAACGCTAGCTAAAATTGCCTCTGAAACAGTTTTAAAACTAAAAAAGAATGTAGCATTTATTACAACAGATACGTATCGTATAGCTGCTGTAGAACAGTTGAAAACTTATGCAAAAATCTTAGATGTTCCTTGTGAAGTATGCTACAACATGATTGATTTTAAAATGGCCGTCAAAAAATTTGCTGATAAAGATTTTGTTTTCATTGATACAGCTGGAAGAAACTTTCGAAATCCTCAATATGTCAAAGATATAAAGAATATGATTGATTTTCGTCATGATATGCAATCATTTTTAGTGTTTTCATTAACAACAAAAGAAGAAGATATGGAAACAATATATGAACAGTTTTCCGATATTCCAATCCATAAGTTTATTTTTACAAAATTAGATGAAACCATGAATTACGGATCATTATTTAACCTTTCCTATAAATATGAAAAGGGGATTGCTTATATTACAAATGGGCAAGATGTCCCAGATGATATCGTTGAAGCATCAAAAGAATACATTATAAATCAAATCATCGGAGTGGACATATGATGAATGACCAAGCAAGAAATTTGCGTGCACGAGTAAGAGGGGAACGGTTCAATCGAAAAGCAGCACAAACGATCGCCGTCATAAGTGGAAAAGGTGGTGTTGGAAAATCGAACATTGCATTAAATTTATCGATAATGTTATCACAACATAGGAAAAAGGTGCTATTATTTGATTTAGATATAGGTATGGGAAATATAGATATATTAGTCGGGAATCAAGCGAGATACACAATTGCAGATTATTTTTTAAACGATATCCCATTTGAACAAATCATACAAAATGGACCTGAAGGATTGAAGTATATTGCTGGTGGTTCTGGCCTTGAAGGAGCCATCAGTTTAGATAATGATCGTGTCAACCAACTTTTAGATCATATACATACCTTTTTTTACGATTACGATTATTTCATTTTTGATATGGGAGCAGGGATAAGTGAAGATTTGGTTTTGTTTCTTTCTAGTGTACAAGATATTATCGTTGTCGTTACCCCTGAACCTACATCCATTATGGATGCATATTCCGCAATGAAAATTTTAACGATCAATGATGCTCATTCAAACTTTCATTTATTAGGAAACCGGATGAAAAACGAAAAAGAAAGTAATGCTGTCCTCATGAGACTACAGAAGGCGGTTTATCAGTTTCTGCAAAAGGACAGTAATCTGATTGGTTTTTTACCTGAAGATTCTATTATAAGTACTGCCGTAAAGAGACAAATCCCTTTTGTTTTATTAAATCCAAAATCCTATGCAGCAAAACAAATCAACATCATCACGCAAGTATTTTTATCAACCAATCTAAATGAAAGTAAAATCAAAAATAATACGAGTTTCATAGAAAAATTAAAAATCGTCTTGTTTCGAAAGTAGGTTACGGAATGGAACCAATTAAAGTATTGATCGTTGATGACTCTGCTTTTATGCGAACAATGATTAAAGATTTACTGTCGAGTGACAAACGAATTCAAGTAATTGGAACGGCCCGTAATGGAGCGGATGCGATTAACAAATTAAAAAGGTATGAACCGGATGTCATAACAATGGATGTTGAAATGCCAGTCATGAACGGTCTGGATTGCCTTGAAAAAATAATGAATGAACAACCACTTCCAATTATCATGTTATCAAGTACTACGGTAGAAGGTGCAGAAAATACGATTGCAGCGATACAAAAAGGAGCCTTCGATTTTGTTCCAAAACCTTCAAGTACAATCTCATTTGATTTACGTCAAGTTAAAGATGAACTGATCAAGAAAATCATAGAAGCACAGCGAGCAAATATAAAACCATTACGCTTAAGAAATCAAACATTTAAAGGCAAGCAAAATACGGCAACCGATCAAGTTTTCTCTTATACACAAAAAAGAAATAATAAGTTAGTTTTAATCGGATCATCAACTGGAGGACCACGAGCCTTAGAGTTTGTCATAAAAAATCTTCCAAAAAATTTCGCTGCACCGATATTAATTGTTCAGCATATGCCGAAAGGGTTTACAAAATCATTAGCTGAAAGGTTAAATTTTGCTAGTGCGATCGAGGTAAAAGAGGCAGAACATGGTGAAATTCTAAGAAATGGAGTTGCTTATATTGCGCCTGGCGGAAAACATTTAAAAGTAAGACAAGTTGGTCATTCCATTGTTAGTTCATTGACAACTGATGATCCAGTTAAGGGACATCGCCCGAGTGTTGATACATTGTTTTTTTCGGCAGCAAAGTTAAAAAATCACCAAAAAATTGCGATTGTATTAACTGGTATGGGTTCAGACGGGGCTTATGGACTGGAAGTACTAAAACATAATACCGATAACACATATACAATTGCAGAGTCCGAAAATACAGCTGTTATATATGGGATGCCAAAATCAGCAATCCAAACAGGTTATGTGGATAAAATTGCAGATTTAGATGAAATAGCTTGTCATATTACTAGATTTGTAAATGAGAGGTGATCGGAATGGGAATGAATCAGTATTTAGAAGTTTTTCTAGACGAAGGAAGAGAGCATTTACAATCGATCAATCAAAATTTATTACGATTGGAAAATAATCCAAATGATATGAGCATTATAAATGAAATTTTCCGTTCAGCCCATACTTTAAAAGGAATGTCTGCTACGATGGGGTTTGAAGATATGGCAAATTTAACCCATCAAATGGAAAATGTATTAGACGGTATTCGCAATGGTAAATTGGTATTTTCTTCTCAGCTATTAGATATTATTTTTGGAGGAATTGATCATTTAGAAAATATGATTGAGTCAATTGCAGAAGGTGGAGACGGAAAAGAAGATGTCGAAGAGGTTATTGCAAAGTTAAAAGCGATTGAAACAGGTCAAGCACTGGATAGCAGTATCGGGGAAGTTGCCGCAACTGTCATTGAAGATAAAACGGATCAATCATTCGGTAAAGAATATAAACAAATATATGATGAATTTGAACTGACCGTTTTAGAACAAGCTCAGGAACAAGGTTTTCATACATATGAAGTTACTGTTATCGTCCGTTCAGATACATTGTTAAAAGCAGCAAGGGTTTATATGGTGTTCGATGTTTTAGAAAAAATGGGCGATGTGGTTAAGTCAAGTCCATCAACAGAAGATTTAGAAGAGGAAAATTTTAATGATGAATTTGTCGTTACGTTAGTTACAAAAGATGGTCAAGATGATGTTAAAAAGAAAATTATGAAAGTATCCGAGATTGATAATGTAATTGTTAAAAATATTGATGTTCAGAAAATAAAACAATTAAAAAATACTGAATTGGACTTAAACGTAAAAAATAAACAAAATACTGACAGCAAAAAGGTTGAACGTACGAGACAAAAGCAAAATTTAAAAAAGGAAACCAAAACAAATTCAAAAACGAATAAAACGATACGTGTTAACATTGAACGATTAGATACATTAATGAATTTATTTGAAGAACTTGTCATTGACCGTGGTCGACTTGATCAAATTGCAAAGGAAGTCAATCATCAAGAATTAATTGAAACAGTGGAAAAAATGTCTCGGGTTACGAACGATTTACAATCTGTTGTTTTAACCATGCGCATGGTTCCTGTAGAAACGGTATTTAATCGGTTTCCGAAAATGGTCCGTCAATTATCTCGAGAATTAAATAAAAAAATTAATCTAAAAATTATTGGCGCTGATACCGAACTCGACAGAACCGTAATCGATGAAATTGGTGATCCATTAGTTCATTTATTGAGAAATTCCGTCGATCATGGTATCGAAAGCCCAGAAATTCGTCTGAAAAAAGGAAAATCAGAAGAAGGGACGATTGAATTAAAAGCATACCATAGTGGAAATTATGTTTTTATTGAAATCAATGATGATGGAGCAGGGATTAATAGAGAAAAAGTCGCAACAAAAGCAGTTCAAAAAGGATTCATTTCAGAAGAAGAAAAAGCTACGTTATCAGATAATGAAATTTATAATTTAATTCTGTCTAGCGGTTTTTCGACGGCGGAAAAAGTTTCCGATATATCCGGTCGCGGTGTTGGACTTGATGTTGTTAAAAGCACAATCGAATCGTTAGGTGGTACGGTTTCCGTTCACTCAAAAGAAAACGTAGGAACGCAATTTATTATCCAGTTGCCTTTAACTTTATCAATTATTTCGGTCATGTTAGTAAACGTTCAAGAAGAAACATATGCGATTCCGCTTTCTTCAATTATTGAAACTGCGATTATTCGTGAATCTGATATTCGCTATGCTCATGAACAACCGGTTTTTGACTATCGTGGTAATGTTGTTCCGTTGCTCTATTTAGATCAAATCTTTGATGTACCTCAGGTTAAAGAAAAAGATGAATATTTATCAACGATTATTATCCGGAAAGGGGATAAACTTGCTGGATTAATTGTAGATTCCTTTATTGGCCAAGAAGATATTGTATTAAAATCACTTGGAAATTATTTAACCAATGTATTTGCCATTTCAGGTGCAACGATTTTAGGAGACGGAAAAGTTGCATTAATTGTTGATTGTAATGCTTTGATTAAATAGTCTTGGAAAGGAAGTGAATCGGATGGTCCAAGAAGTTTTAAAAGAAGAGATGAAATTAGTCGCCTTTTCCTTAAATGGAAAAGAATATGCAATAGATGTGAAAAATGTTGTTTCGATTGAAAAAATGATGACTATAACTCGAGTACCGCATGTACCACCATATGTTAAAGGGGTCATAAATTTACGCGGTGTCATTACTCCGATTCTTGATTTACGTATTCGATTTGACATGGAACCAGTTGAATACAATCAAAATACCAGAATTATTATTGTGACTTGGGAAAATAAAGAAGTCGGTTTTATTGTAGATGAAGCGAACGATGTGATTAATATTCAAGAAAAGAATATCGAACCACAACCGGATGTTGTAGGTAATATACAACAAAATTATATAACAGGTGTAGTAAAAGTCGCTGATCGTCTACTTATAATATTAAAATTAGAAACTATATTAAAAGAAGATGAGGATCGTGTTTCCTAATGGTAAATAAAGAGACCCTTAATCAAACTGCACTTGATGTTTTAAAGGAAGTAGGGAATATTGGAGCAGGAAATGCTGCAACAGCATTGTCGAAGTTAGTAAAAAAACGTCTACAAATGAAGGTTCCGTCTGTTCAAGTTGTTACCTTTAATGAAATGATGGAAATGGTTGGCGGTCCAGATGAATCTGTAGCAGCCATCTTTTTACAAATTGAAGGTGATCTTAAAGGAAATATGTTTTTCGTACTGCCTATAGAACAGGCCAGCTTGTTTGTTCGGCAATTAACAGGTAGTGTTAAGTTTTCTTTTCAAGAACCGCCTTATTCTGACATTGCTCTTTCTGCCTTTCAAGAGATGGGAAATATTGTTGCTGGTTCGTATTTATCTGCTTTATCCGATTTTTTACAAATGCAAGTCGTTCCAACGGTCCCTGATGTTGGCATTGATATGTTTGGTGCAATCATTAGTTACGGGCTTTTAGAAATATCAAAGGAAAGTGATTACGCTATCGTGATTGATACTGAGATCATTGAATCAGATTCAAATCATCAAAGCGAATCTCTAATTAAGGGACATTTTTTCCTTATGCCTGACACAGATTCCTATCGTTATATTCTTACGAAACTCGGAGTTGCAACGAAATGAAAACGGATGAAAATGTTGTAAAAGTAGGCATTGCAGATATGAGTTACTGCAAAGCACCTAAAAAAATTCGAACATCAGGACTTGGTTCATGCGTCGGTGTCGTCCTTTACGACTTAAGTAAACAAATTGCAGGTCTAGCTCATGTGATGCTTCCGGATTCTAATTTAGCAAAAGGGAAAACAATGCATAAAGCAAAATTTGCAGATACGGCCATTGTCACCTTAATTAGATTATTAGAATCAAAAGGAGTGTCACAGAAACAACTGAAAGCGAAAATTGCTGGAGGTGCACAAATGTTTACTTTTCATACAAAAAATGACCACATGCGAATTGGACCAAGGAATGTGGAGGCAGTGAAGAAGGCACTACAACGTTATGCTATACCGTTAGTTAGTGAAGATGTAGGTGGAACAAGTGGTCGAACAATTGAATTTAATCCTGAGACTGGAATCCTTCTAGTCCGAACAGTCAATAAAGGGATGAAAGAAATTTGATTCCAATTAGTTAGTAAAGCATATAACGATGGCAAGGAGGGGAGTATATGCCTTATTCGATACATGTAAAATATAAAGAAGAGACAAAAAGAAATTCAGAGATCGAAGATTTATTTTATTTATGGACAAAAAAACGTGATGATCATGCTGGAAATAAACTTGTAAAAAAATTTACACCCCTTGTACATATCATCGTCGAAAAAATCTATAAAACATTACCTAAATCAATATCGAAAGAGGAACTGATTAGTTTAGGTTTTTTTGGTTTATATGAGGCACTAGAGAAATATGATCCCACACGAGAACTGAAGTTTGAAACCTATGCTTCATTTCGAATTCGTGGTTCAATAATAGACGGACTTCGGAAAGAGGACTGGTTACCTAGAAAAACGAGAGAAAAGGCGAAAAAATTAGAGCAAACCATACAAAAACTGGAACAAAAATATTTGCGGAAGGTAACACCAGAAGAGATTGCAAAAGAAACAAATTTAACAATTGATGAAGTGAATGCGCTTATGGATGAAAGTTTTTTGTCCAATATTTTATCCATAGATGATCATATTCCGCAAAACGGAGAGGAAAAAGAACAGCAATCTTTTGTTATTCAAGATGATAAAGTGAAGACCCCTGAAGAAAGTATACTTTTTTCTGAACGAATAAAAGAGCTCTCCGAGGCAATTAAACAATTAACGAAAAAAGAACAAATTGTATTAAGCTTATTTTATCAGGAAGAACTAACATTAACAGAAATTGGACAAGTACTTGACTTATCAACTTCTCGAATTTCACAAATTCATTCTAAAACTATTAAAAAATTACGTAATTATTTACAAAATTAACCATCTCAGAATAGACATCGTTTGAAATCCAAATATAAGAGGCGATGGTCTGATGAGTTTAAAAACGATAGAATTGCAAATTGCAATCCCTCGAACACAGGATGCAAGTAAAATACAAAATGAATTAAATGAACGTTCGAATCATGCCAATGCACAAGCAAGTATAGCGGTAGTAAAAGAGGTTGAGAAGAGACGCAAAACGGTCATTAAAAACGGAGCCACATCAAAATTACAAACGAACCTTGATGATAAATATAATAAAGAAAAAGATGAGCAATCTCTACCGAAAAAGTCAAGGAGAGACGAAGGAGAACCTTCAACCAATCATCCTTTTAAAGGGCACATTATAGATATTCGCGGTTAAAGGAGTATAAAATGGAATTTCTTAGTATCATTAACTTTTTACTCGTAATTATAGTAATTTTTGCCATAATCTTGTTATTTAAAAGACAAAATCAATTGTTGGATTTAGAAAAAAAATATCGTCAGCTAAATGAAGAACTTGAGGATTCAATGTCCTCCTTTTTTATACAAATGCAGGAAGAAAATGAGGCATTTATAAAAAAATTAAAAGAGGTTCAAACAAGTCAAGTTTCTTCTGAAGAAAAGCAACATTTAACATTTGAGAACAGTAAAACCGAAAATAACGGCAAACGTTCAGTGGAAAGTCAGCCATTTTATGCAGCTATTAAAACCTATGAAAACATGCAAGATACGGCTAAACAATCGGTAACCGATAATACTAATGAACATGTAAATGAAGAAGACATCGTTGATTGGAATGGTAAAGAGCATATTGAATCTAATAAAAATAAAGTACTTACTGAACATGAATTTGAAAAAGAGCAAATCAAAGAACTATTAAAGGCTGGGAAAACTGTTGAAGAAGTAGCTAAAATTTTAGATAAAGGTAAGACAGAAATTGAACTAATCATAAAATTTTCTCCAGAACTATATAAGTTACAGAACTTAAATAATAAAGAATCTTTATATTAAAAATATCATTCTGTATTACATAGACTGTCTTCAATTTTATCAGAATCGTTTTCACCTACCATTTTTAGTTAAATAAATTTGAAATGGACCTTGAATGTCAATATGATATATGCTATATTATCTAATGGTGTGAATACACACGTTCGCAGATTCGAACAGGGGTGCTGAACATTTTTCAGTGCTGTTTGAAGAAGAAGCGGGCGGAGGAACATAAACCAATTTTATTAGGAGGAATTTTTTTATGTCAGTTTTATCAATGAAACAATTACTTGAAGCAGGTGTACATTTTGGACACCAAACTCGCCGTTGGAATCCAAAAATGAAAAAATACATTTTCCAAGAAAGAAACGGCATCTACATTATTGACCTTCAAAAAACGGTTAAAAAGGTTGAAGAAGCGTATAACTTCTTAAAAGAACTTGCTGCTGATGGTGGAAATGTACTTTTTGTCGGTACTAAAAAACAAGCACAAGAATCTGTTAAAGAAGAAGCTGAACGTGTTGGAATGTTCTATGTTAACCATCGTTGGTTAGGTGGTACTTTAACAAACTTCCAAACAATCCGCAAACGTGTGCAAAGATTAAAAGATCTTGAAAGAATGGCTGAAGACGGTACATTTGATGTATTACCGAAAAAAGAAGTTGTTGGATTAAAGAAAGAACAAGAAAAATTAGAAAGATTTCTTGGTGGAATCAAAGAGATGAAGGATTTACCAGATGCAATCTTCATCATCGATCCACGTAAAGAACGTATTGCAGTGCAAGAAGCGCGTAAATTAAATATTCCAATTGTTGCAATGGTTGATACAAACTGTGACCCGGATGAAATCGATTATGTCATTCCATCTAATGACGATGCGATTCGTGCAGTAAAATTAATCACAAGTAAAATGGCAGATGCGATCTTAGAAGCAAAACAAGGCGAAGAAGAAACTGCTGTTGAAGAAAAAGAAGTAGTAGCGGAAACTGCTGAGTAAGCTTTGAATGATATAGGTGATAAGAGGGCAATCCCTTATCACCTTTTTTAAAAGATAGTCTGTTTATAAATGAATATTTTTTCTTGATACATACTAAAAGATACATATTTACTATTCAAGGAGGAAAAAATATGGCAATTACAGCCCAAATGGTCAAAGAATTACGTGAAAAAACTGGTGCAGGAATGATGGACTGCAAAAAAGCATTAACGGAAACAAATGGTGACATGGATAAAGCCATCGATTTATTACGTGAAAAAGGAATTGCAAAAGCTGCGAAAAAAGCAGACCGTATTGCTGCAGAAGGTATTACATCAATTGTTACCGAAGGAAACGATGCAGTTATTTTAGAAGTAAATGCGGAAACAGACTTTGTTGCCAAAAACGAACAATTTTTAACATTAGTTCATGAGTTAGCAACTCATATTTTGAAAAATAAACCAGCTACAGTTGAAGAAGCGCTTGAACAAAAAATGGAAAATGGAACGACTGTGAGCGAACATTTAAATGCTGCAATTGCGAAAATCGGTGAAAAAATTACACTTCGTCGTTTCGAAGTAGTTACGAAAGATGACAATGCTGCATTTGGTGCTTATCAACACTTAGGCGGTCGTATTTCTGTATTGACTGTTTTAGAAGGAACGACAGATGAGTCTGTTGCGAAAGATGTAGCAATGCATGTAGCAGCTTTAAATCCGAAATACTTAAATGAAGCTGAAGTGCCTGCAGATGTCATTGCACATGAAAAAGAAGTTTTAAAACAACAAGCTTTAAATGAAGGTAAACCAGAAAATATTGTAGAAAAAATGGTAGAAGGTCGTTTGAAAAAATTCTTTAAAGAAATTACGCTTGTTGACCAAGAATTCGTTAAAAACCCTGATGTGACTGTTGAAAAATTCGTTAAATCTCACAATGCAACAATAAAAGGTTTCATTCGTTATGAAGTTGGTGAAGGTTTAGAAAAACGTGAAGATAACTTTGCTGAAGAAGTTATGAGCCAAGTTAAAAATAAATAATAATGTAAAAGGTTGACGTTGGGATAGTAATGATTATTTTGTTTAATTTATTACTTCCTTGTCAACCTTTTTAAAGAAAACAGATGTATTTAAAATATCAATGATTTGATACATAGCGGGGGCTTTCTATGACTAAACCAAAATATAAACGTGTTGTTTTAAAATTGAGCGGTGAGGCTTTAGCCGGTGACCAGGGATTTGGAATTAACCCAACGATTATAAAATCGATTGCAACTCAAGTGAAAGAAGTTGCTGAATTAGGTGTTGAAGTCGCCGTTGTTGTTGGCGGTGGAAATATCTGGCGTGGAAAAGTCGGTAGTGAGATGGGAATGGATCGAGCCACAGCTGATTATATGGGAATGTTGGCAACGGTAATGAATTCTTTGGCACTACAAGATAGTCTTGAACAACTAGGTATTGAAACAAGAGTGCAAACTTCTATAGAAATGAGACAAGTGGCTGAACCGTATATTCGTCGTCGTGCCATTCGTCACCTTGAAAAAAACCGGGTGGTTATTTTTGCTGCAGGTACAGGTAATCCATATTTTTCAACGGATACGACTGCTGCATTGAGAGCTGCTGAAATTGAAGCAGATGTTATTTTAATGGCAAAAAATAACGTTGACGGCGTGTATACCGCTGATCCGATGAAAGATCGCAACGCTAAAAAATATACAGAGCTTTCATACTTAGAAGTGATTAAAAACGGTTTACAAGTAATGGATTCTACAGCTTCTACATTATGTATGGATAATGACATTCCACTTATCGTATTCTCAATTATGGAAGAAGGAAATATTAAAAAAGCCGTTCTAGGTGAAACAATCGGAACCATAGTGAGGGGGAAATAAATTTATGGCTAATGATATCATGAATAATGCAAAAGATCGAATGACAAAAGCCGTTCAAGCCTATTCTCGTAACTTATCATCCATCCGTGCAGGACGAGCACATGCTTCCTTATTAGATCGTATCCAAGTAGAATATTACGGTGTTCCAACTCCAATTAACCAAATTGCTTCGATTTCTGTTCCAGAGGCAAGAATGTTAGTCATTCAACCTTATGACAAATCTATTGTAAGCGAAGTAGAGAAAGCAATTCAAAAATCAGACTTAGGCATTAACCCGACAAGTGATGGTACCGTTGTGCGACTAATTTTCCCACCTTTGACAGAAGAACGCAGAAAAGAATTAGTAAAACAAGTGAAAAAAGAGTCTGAAGATGCGAAAGTAGCTATTCGCAATATACGAAGAGACGCAAATGATGATTTGAAAAAACAAGAAAAGAACGGAGATATTACTGAAGACGAGCTACGAAGTCTAACGGATGATGTCCAAAAATTAACTGATGAATATATTGCAAAAATTGATCAGATGACGAAAGAAAAAGAAGACGAAATTTTAGAAGTATAAGTATCCATCACGTCCATATGTAAAAAATATTGATTAAAACCCCTATAGGATTCAGGGGTTTTTTCTATATCCATTTTCCTATATAATGTATGTATTCCGTTGACTTTTTTATTCTTTAATGGAAGGAAAACTGGTATAATTTACTAATGGAATAAGGATAGATCTTTACATTCATCTCATCACTACTAAACGGATCTTATCGAGATTTGAATTGTCACCTTATTCCTGTATACATATGCTTTTTTGAGGTTAAAGTGGAGGATGGACTATGTTTTATAATAAATTTTTCAAGAAGCAAACAGTGCCTAAAACTGTTGCTGAACGTATGGATAAAATAAAATCATCCGTGATTCCAAGACATGTAGCGATCATAATGGATGGAAATGGAAGGTGGGCTAAAAAACGTTCTTTACCTAGAGTAGCGGGACACCATGAAGGAATGAAAGTAGTTCGAAACATTACGATTTTAGCAAATGATCTCGGAATCGAAACGCTTACAATGTTTGCTTTTTCAACTGAAAACTGGAAGCGACCGAAAAGTGAAGTTGATTTTTTAATGAATCTTCCAGAAGAGTTTTTAAAAATTTATTTACCTGAACTTGTTGAAAAAAATGTAAAAGTGCAAATGATTGGAGATCGCACGCAAATCCCTAAACATACACTTCGCGCAGTGGATAAAGCAATTCATGATACGAAAAATAATAATGGCTTGATATTAAATTTTGCTTTAAACTATGGTAGTCGCGCTGAAATTATACACGCGGTGAAAGAAATTGCCCATGATCTTAAAGATGGGAAAATTCTTGAAGAACATATTTCGGAAGAATTATTTTCTAATTATTTAATGACAAAACATTTACCGGATCCAGATTTATTAATTCGTACAAGCGGAGAAATTCGATTAAGTAATTTTATGCTGTGGCAATTAGCCTATACTGAATTTTGCTTTACGGATGTGTTGTGGCCGGATTTTGATGAAGACGAGTTTTTAAAAGCAATAGAACAATATCAAAAACGATCACGTCGATTTGGCGGAATTTAAAGGTGGGTTTTCATGATACAGCGAATAATCACAGGAGTCATTGCAGCATTAATTTTTTTGCCATTAACATTCATCGGAGGAATTCCGTTTTTAATCTTAATTTATGCGATGGCTTCCGTTGCCTTATTTGAAGTTTTAAGGATGAAAAATATAGACATACGATCTTTTCCTGGAATATTTTCATTATTGATATTATGGGTATTTTTAATTCCAATTGATCAGTATCCATTATTTTCATTTCTAGATTTAGAATTAAAAATTGAACTTATCTTTTTCGGTTTCCTTATTTTAATGACATATTCGATTATGAGTCATAACAAATTTTCTTTCGAAAATGTGGCTTATTCAGTTTTAACGATTTTATACATAGGGATTGGCTTTTTTTATATTATTGAAACGAGAATGGAAGGGATTTTATATATCTTTTTTGCTCTATTTCTCATTTGGGCTACGGATTCAGGGGCCTACTTTATTGGAAGAAAATTTGGTAAAAAGAAACTGGCACCGACAATTAGCCCCAACAAAACGGTGGAAGGTTCGATTGGCGGCGTCATTTGTGCATTAATTGTTATGCTGATCTTTTTCTTCTTCACTAATTTAGGACAAGAATATTCGTTAATCCGTTTATTTTTGATTACGATTGTTCTATCCGCATTTGGTCAGTTAGGTGATTTAGTGGAATCTGCTTTGAAACGACTTTACGATGTGAAGGATTCAGGGAATATCCTGCCAGGTCACGGTGGCATACTCGACCGGGTAGATAGCTGGCTATTTGTTATGCCGTTGTTACATTTTCTTCAATTCATATAGACAAATTTCGAATGAAGCAGCTGTTTTTTCATATATTTGAGGTGAGAGGGTATGAAAGGAATTAGTTTATTAGGTGCAACAGGTTCTATAGGCACTCAAACATTAGATTGTATACGATCCAACCCCGATCGTTTTAAATTACAGGCAATCGCAGTAGGAAGAAATCTTGATTTAACGAGAAAGATTATTCAAGAATTTCAACCATCAGTCGTATCTGTTCAATGTAAAGAAGATCAAGAAAAATTAAGAGCTGAGTTTTCAAGTCATATAAAGATTTATTATGGAGAAGAAGGATTAATCGAGGTAGCCACATATAAGGAATCACAAGTATTAGTAAATGCGATTTTAGGTAGTGTTGGTCTTTTACCGACACTAAAAGCGATTGAAGCAGGAAAAACGATCGCTATCGCGAATAAAGAAACGTTAGTAACAGCAGGGCACATTGTGATGGCAAAGGCAAAAGAGAAAAATGTCGCAATACTACCTGTAGATAGTGAACATTCCGCAATATTTCAATGTTTAAATGGGGAAAGTGATAAGGAAATAGAGAGATTAATAATTACCGCATCCGGTGGTAGTTTTCGAGATAAATCAAGGGCTGAATTAGAAAATGTGACAGTAGAAGATGCATTAAATCATCCAAATTGGTCCATGGGTGCAAAAATTACGATTGATTCGGCTACAATGATGAATAAAGGTCTCGAAGTGATTGAAGCCCATTGGTTATTTAATCAACCGTATGAAAAAATCGATTGTTTACTTCACAGAGAAAGTACGATCCATTCAATGGTCGAATTCAAAGATGGCAGCATTATTGCACAACTTGGTACAGCAGATATGCGAATTCCCATTCAATATGCATTAACGTATCCAGAAAGAATTCCTACGAAATCGGAAAGATTGGATTTAGCAACAATTGGCAAACTTCATTTTGAAAAAATGGATTTTGATCGTTTCAGATGTTTACAATTTGCTTACGAAGCAGGAAAAATTGGTGGTACCTTACCTGTAGTCCTAAACGCCGCAAATGAAGTTGCTGTTCATGCATTTTTAGCTGGAGAAATTTCTTTTTTGCAAATTGAAGACTGGATTGAAAAAGCATTGACCTCCCATCAAGTTATTGCCAATCCAGATTTACAGACTATTTTACAAGTTGATAAAGAAACACGAGAAGTTGTTAGCCGATATTAATGAGTAGTTTTTTAAAAATGAAGACAAGTTATTTTTTATTCATGAGAAAATAGAATAAAATTAATTGTAAATCTTATTTTCACAAAGGTGGGGTAATCATTGTGAGTACACTGTCAACTGTCTTAGCATTTATATTATTGTTTGGAGCCCTTGTATTTTTTCACGAATTAGGTCATTTCCTTTTCGCCAAAAGAGCAGGGATCTTATGTCGTGAATTTGCCATAGGTTTTGGTCCCAAATTATTTGCCTTCAAAAAAAATGAAACTGTTTATACGATTCGATTATTACCCCTCGGTGGATATGTGCGTATGGCCGGTGAAGATCCCGAATTAATCGAATTAAAGCCTGGGCTTCGGGTAGGTTTAATATTGGATAATGAAGAAACCGTTCAAAAAATTATCCTTAATCAAAAGAGTAAATATCCAAATGCAAGAATTATTGAAATTGAGCGGGCAGACATTGAAAAAGATCTATTTATCCAAGGTATTGAAGAAGAGGACGATGAACAAAGTAAAATTTATAAAATTGACCCAAAAGCCCAGATTGTTGAAAATGGAGTTGAAAATCAAATTGCTCCATTAGATCGTCAATTTGCAAGTAAACCACTACTAGCAAGAACATTAACAATATTTGCTGGTCCTCTTTTTAATTTTCTTTTAGCCATTGTTGTTTTCATTATTATCGGATTGTTACAAGGTGTACCTTCTGAAGAAGCAAAGCTAGGGGTTATTACTGAAGATGGTGCGGCCATTGAAGCTGGATTAAAAGAAGGGGATACTGTTCAAGCCATTGATGGTGAAAAAGTGGAAACTTGGACAGAAATTGTTGAAATTGTCCGTGATAACCCTGGTGAAACATTAACGTTCCAAATAGAACGAGATAACGAAAACATCGAAATTGATGTTGTACCGAAGGAAGTGGAAGGACAAGGTAAAATCGGTGTATATGCCCCGATGGATCAATCAGTATTAAGTGCTTTTACTTATGGATTTACAGAGACTTGGTTTTGGATTAAAACGATTTTCATCATTTTAGGAGATTTGATTAGTGGGGGATTTACGATTGATGCCTTTGGCGGTCCTGTTGCCATTTACGCTTCCACAGAAATGGTTGCAGAATCAGGGTTCTTTAATTTATTACGTTGGGGCGCAATGCTAAGTATAAACTTGGGGATTATGAATTTACTTCCAATACCAGCCCTTGATGGTGGAAGACTAACGTTTTTTGCCATTGAAGCATTACGGGGTAAACCTGTAAGTAAAGAAAAAGAAGGTTTTGTCCATTTGATTGGTTTTTCATTACTCATGTTGCTTATGATACTAGTAACATGGAACGATATTCAACGATTCTTTTTAAAATAGAAAATAGAATAGACTTTGAGGTGTAAAAAATGAAGCAAAGCAATACTTTTATTCCTACTTTAAGAGAAGTTCCATCAGATGCAGAAATTAAAAGTCATAAACTATTACTACGCGCCGGTTTCATCCGTCAAGTGGCTAGTGGTGTTTATACGTATATGCCGTTAGGCTGGCGTGTTTTACAAAAGATTGAAAAAATTGTCCGTGAAGAAATGGATAAAGCCGGTGGTGTTGAATTATTAATGCCAGCATTACAACCGGCAGAACTTTGGCAAGAATCCGGGCGTTGGAATGATTATGGTCCTGAATTGATGCGTTTAAATGATCGTCATGAACGACCATTTGCTCTCGGTCCAACTCATGAAGAAGTAATTACTGCACTTGTTCGTGATGAGATAAAATCATATAAACGGTTACCATTAACCTTGTATCAAATCCAAACAAAATTCCGTGATGAAAAACGCCCGAGAATGGGATTACTTCGCGGAAGGGAATTTGTAATGAAAGATGCATATTCATTCCATACCACGAGAGAAAGTCTTGATGAAACGTATGAGAAAATGTACGAAGCATATTCGAATATATTCTCAAGATTAGGCTTGAATTTCCGAGCCGTTATTGCCGATTCTGGATCAATTGGTGGAAAAGGTACCCATGAATTCATGGTATTATCTGAAATTGGTGAAGATACAATCGCTTTTTCTGATGAATCTGACTATGCTGCAAATATTGAGATGGCTGAAGTCGTCACAACCTATAATAAAAAGGATGAACCATTAAAAGAATTACAAAAAGTCAATACTGGTGAACATAAAACGATTGAAGATGTTGTAACCTTCTTAAAAATTCAGTCCGAAGATACGATAAAATCATTATTATTTAAAGTTGACGGCGAATTTGTTCTTGTTCTAGTTCGTGGTGACCATGAAGTAAATGATGTGAAAGTGAAAAATTTACTAGATGCTTCAGTTGTTGAACTAGCAACACCAGAAGAGACTGAACGAATCATCGGTTGTCAAATTGGCAACGTCGGACCTATCGGTGTTCAAAATGTAAAAGTGATTGCAGATATTGCAGTCCAGTATATTGTTAACGGTGTTTGTGGTGCCAATGAAGAACACATGCATTATGTAAATGTTAACCCTGATCGTGATTTTCAAGTAGACACATACGCAGATCTTCGCTTTATTCAAGAAGGAGATCCTTCACCAGATGGTAAAGGCACAGTAAAATTTGCAAAAGGTATTGAAGTTGGTCATGTATTTAAACTAGGTACAAAATATAGTAATGCATTAAATGCAACTTTTCTTGATGAAAATGGTCGTTCTCAACCAATGATTATGGGTTGCTATGGAATCGGTATTTCAAGATTAATGATGGCCATCGCTGAACAATTTGCAGATGATAAAGGACTTGTATGGCCAGAGGTTGTTTCTCCATATCAAGTTCATATCCTTATTGTTAATATGAAAGACGAAACCCAAACGTCTTTAGGCTTTGATGTTTATCATCGATTACAAAAAGCAGGTTTCGAAGTATTATTAGATGATCGAAATGAACGTGCCGGTGTAAAATTTGCTGACAGTGATCTAATTGGCATACCAACAAGAATTACTATTGGTAAAAAAGCTAGTGACGGAATCGTTGAGATGAAAGATCGTCAAACAGGTGAAGTGAAAGAAATCGCTGTTGACCAAATGATAAATGAACTAGCAAAAGCATAATATATTTGGGGCTGACTATTCATTCAGCCTCCTTTTCTTTTTACTTGAATGTAAGCAACAATAACGAACTGATAGAAATATTGGTTTATGTTATAATAGTCCATGACATTTTTGATGCGTCTTTTAGTAGAGGTATGGATGAAGAAAATCTGTAATCCTACGGGGGGATTATATGAATCAAATGAATAAACATAAAGAGCATTTTCAAATTCTTTTACAACAATTAAATTTAAGGGAAGATCAATATTTTCCATATTTTAAAAATGGTGAAATCGAAAAGTTAGTAATAGAGAAGAAAGCCAGAAAATGGGAGTTTCATTTTTTACTTGAATCGGTCCTTCCTTTCCAAGTCTTTCTCCCCTTTACGACTCGATTAAAAGAAACGTTTGCAGAAATTGCTACAATTTCTTTTATGATTAAAACCCTTAATCAAGAAGTAAATGGACAAATTGTACAAGAATATTGGAAATATATTATTCAACAGTTGGACGGAATGTCTCCTGTACTATTAACCTTGTTGAATGATCAGGTTCCGAAAATAGCAGGGAACAAAATAATTGTCCAAGCACGAAATGATACGGAACGTATAACTTTAAAGAAAAAATATGCGCCTATTATTTTAAATTTATACCAACAATATGGTTTTCCACCGCTTCAATTCGATGTTGATGAAAACTATCAAACAAACGATGAAATATATCAACAGTTCCTTATTGAGCGTCAAAAAGAAGATGAAGAACGAGCCAAACAAGCGGTATTGGACATGCAAAAACCTGTTGTTGAAAACAAAGAAGAAAATGAGGAACAAGGTCCGCTTATCATTGGTTATCCAATTCAAGGAGATCAAGAGTACCGTACTTTAAATGAAATTACAGAAGAAGAGCGCAGGATCGTTGTTGAAGGTTATATTTTTGCATGTGAAACGAAAGAATTGCGTAGTGGTCGAACATTACTAGAATTTAAAATGACTGATTATACCAATTCCATTCTTGTAAAAATGTTTTCTAAAGACAATAAGGAAGATAAAGAAAAACTAAACCGTATAAAAAAAGGTATGTGGGTTAAAGTACGCGGGAATGTCCAAAATGATACGTTTGTTAGAGATTTAGTTTTAATGGCTAACGATATTAATGAAATAAAACCAAAGGGCATTCGAAAAGATCTCGCGCCAGAAGGAGAAAGACGTGTTGAACTACATGCCCATACTCAAATGAGCCAAATGGATGCTGTAGTTTCGGCGAGTGACTTAATTGCACAGGCAGCCAAATGGGGGCATAAGGCAGTAGCCATAACTGATCACGCTGTTGTT
The DNA here is from genome assembly GCF_025660415.1 of Pallidibacillus thermolactis. Taxonomy (NCBI): domain Bacteria; kingdom Bacillati; phylum Bacillota; class Bacilli; order Caryophanales; family Bacillaceae; genus Pallidibacillus; species Pallidibacillus thermolactis. The sequence goes on along the minus strand of NZ_JAOUSE010000002.1, from coordinate 57,948 downwards.
CAATCCTTTCCAGAAGCTTATAAACAAGCAAAAAAACAAGGAATTAAAGTTATTTATGGTGTTGAAGCAAATCTTGTTGATGACGGTGTTCCAATCGTCTATAATCCGACTAATTGGAATTTAGAAGACGCCACATATGTTGTATTTGATGTTGAAACGACAGGTCTTTCAGCGGTTTATAATACGATAATTGAACTTGCTGCAGTTAAAATTAAGAATGGAGAAGTCATTGATAAGTTCGAATCTTTTGCTAATCCACATCATCCTTTATCTGCTTTTACAATTGAATTAACAGGCATTACGGATGATATGGTAAAAGATGCTCCTGATCCTGAAGAAGTGTTACAACGCTTTTATGATTGGAGTCGCGATTCCATCATCGTTGCTCATAACGCTTCCTTCGATACAGGCTTTTTAAATGTTGGGTATCAAAAAATAGGAAAAGGAAAATACACCGATCCGACAATTGATACGTTAGAGTTAGCAAGATTTATTTTTCCTGATATGAAAAATCATCGATTAAATACGTTAGCAAAAAAACTAAATGTAGAACTGACACAGCATCATCGGGCAATATATGACGCAGAAGCAACAGGCTTTATACTTATAAAACTATTAAAAGAGGCTAAAGAAAAAGGGATTACATGCCTCGATGAATTAAATGAATACAGTAAAAGTGATACAAGTTACAAAAGAAGTAGACCATATCATGCAACATTACTTGCTCAAAATCAAGTAGGACTTAAAAATATATTTAAACTCGTTTCGGAGTCCCATGTGAATTATTTTTATCGTGTACCACGTATCCCAAGATCTGTGCTAATGGAGTATCGTGAAGGGATATTAGTTGGCTCTGCATGTGATAAAGGTGAAGTTTTTGAAACAGCACAACAAAAATCCGTCGAGGAACTCGAAGAAGTGGCGAAATTCTATGACTTTTTAGAAGTTCATCCGAAGGCTGTGTATGCTCATTTAATTGAAAATGACACCGTTCAAAGTGAAGAACAACTGGAAGAAACGATAAAGAAAATTATTCAAGTCGGCGATAAATTAAACATTCCAGTTGTAGCAACAGGAAACGTACACTATTTGCATCCAAGAGATAAAATATATCGTAAAATTTTAATAAATTCGCAAGGTGGTGCTAACCAACTCAATCGTTGGAAGTTACCAGATGTACATTTCCGAACAACTGATGAAATGTTGGAAGCTTTTCAATTTTTAGGCGAAGAAAAGGCGAAAGAAATTGTTGTTCATAATACGAATAAAATTGCTGATTCAATTGAAGAGATTCAAGTTATCCGTGACCAACTATATACACCTAAAATTGAAGGTGCAGAAGATAAAGTAACGAATATGAGCTATGAAAAGGCGAAAAAAATTTATGGTGATCCTCTTCCTGAAATAATTGAAAAACGCTTGGAAAAAGAATTGAAAAGTATTATCGGAAATGGATTCGCGGTTATTTATTTAATTTCCCATGAACTTGTAAAAAAATCATTAAGTGATGGTTACTTAGTTGGTTCTCGGGGGTCTGTCGGTTCATCCTTTGTTGCAACGATGATGGAAATTACAGAAGTAAATCCAATGCCACCGCATTATGTATGTCCAAATTGTAAACATTCGGAATTTATCACAGACGGTTCCATTGGTAGTGGTTTTGACTTACCTGATAAACAATGTCCAAAATGTGGAACGTTTTATAATAAAGATGGACAGGATATACCGTTTGAAACATTTCTTGGCTTTAATGGAGATAAGGTACCAGACATCGACTTAAACTTCTCAGGAGAATATCAGCCACGAGCTCACAATTATACGAAAGTATTATTCGGTGAAGATTATGTGTATCGAGCAGGAACAATTGGTACTGTTGCGGATAAAACGGCTTACGGATATGTAAGAGGCTTTGAAGAAGATCATAATATTCATTTACGTAACGCAGAACGAGAACGATTATCGATGGGCATGACCGGGGTTAAAAGAACAACGGGTCAACACCCAGGAGGAATTATCGTCATCCCAGATTATATGGATGTTTATGATTTCACACCAATCCAATATCCAGCCGATGATCAAAGTGCAGAGTGGCGAACTACTCATTTTGATTTCCATTCCATTGATGCCAATGTATTGAAACTTGACATTCTTGGTCACGATGATCCTACGGTTCTGCGGATGCTACAAGAATTGAGTGGCATAGATCCAAGAACAATTCCAACCGATGACCCTGAAGTAATGGGGATTTTTAGTGGTCCTGAGCCATTAGGTGTAACTGAAGAACAGATTATGTGTAAAACCGGTACACTCGGCATTCCTGAATTCGGAACACGGTTTGTCCGTCAAATGTTAGAGGAAACTCATCCTTCGACATTCTCGGAATTATTACAAATCTCAGGTCTTTCCCATGGGACCGATGTTTGGCTAGGGAATGCCCAAGAATTAATTCGAAACGGCATTTGTACGTTAAAAGATGTTATTGGTTGTCGTGACGATATTATGGTAGGGTTAATGTATTATGGGTTAGAGCCTTCTAAAGCATTTAAAATTATGGAATCAGTCCGTAAAGGTCGTGGCTTAACAGAAGAAATGGAAGCAGATATGCGAGCCCACGATGTTCCTGATTGGTATATTGATTCATGTAAAAAAATAAAATATATGTTCCCTAAAGCTCACGCTGCAGCATATATTTTAAACGCCGTACGAATTGCATGGTTTAAAGTTCATCACCCACTGTTATATTACGCAACATATTTTACCGTTCGTGCAGAGGACTTTGATATTGATGTAATGACAAGTGGTGCTAATGCAATACGTAAACGGCTTAACGAAATTTATGAAAAAGGTTTAGATGCATCTCCGAAAGAAAAAAGTTTATTAACTGTATTAGAACTTGCGCTTGAAATGTGTGAACGTGGATATTCTTTTAAAAAGATTGATCTTTATAAATCAGATGCCCATGAGTTTAAAATTGATGGTGATGCTTTAATCTTACCATTTGATGCGATTCCAGGATTAGGTACGAATGCTGCATATAATATCGTAAGAGCCCGTGAAGAAGGAGAATTTTTATCAAAAGAAGACTTACAACAAAGAGGGAAAGTATCTAAAACCATTATGGAGTTTTTAGAAAATCACGGGGCGCTGGAAGGTTTACCAGATCAAAATCAGTTATCTCTATTCTAAAATTTATTAAAGTCAGTTTGAACTCACAGCCCATGGATGCTTGTGATATTGCATTAAATTAACAGATATGGTATAGTTTTATTGGTAATTCTAATTTATAGTCACTAAAAAAAGAGTGGGGGATTCCTCACTCTTTAAGTTTTGTCTAAATTTTTTAATCAGGAAAACGTACGTACATAGTTGCCATTACGTAAAGATGTAATTCTTAAAAATCTACACATAATATCGTTATAAGGAAAATGGGCAAATGGTATTTTCTAATGCGAATAGAATCAGAAAGGAGGGTCTTTATGAGTAAAGTAACAGAAATTGTTAAGCAATTGGCAACGCCGATTGTTAATGAACTAGGTTTAGAAATTGTGGATATCGAATATGTAAAAGAAGGTCAAAACTGGTTTTTACGTCTTTATATTGACAAAGATGATGGTGTTGATATTGAAGAATGTGGTATCGTAAGTGAGCGTTTAAGTGAAAAACTTGATGAAATCGACCCGATTCCACACAATTATTATTTAGAAGTATCATCCCCAGGGGCTGAACGTCCTTTAAAAAAAACTTCTGATTTTACAAAAGCGATAGGAAAAAATGTACATGTGAAAACATATGAGCCAATTGATGGTGAAAAGATATTCGAAGGCATTTTAAAAGAGTTTGATGGAGATACAGTCGTAGTTGAAATTAAAATAAAAACAAGGAAAAAAATTGTTTCAATACCTTATGATAAAATAGCACTTGCCCGGTTAGCTATTTCATTTTCATAGTTCATAAAAATGGCACTTAATAGTATGAGGAAATTAAAGGGGGATGCCACTGATGAGTAGTGAATTGTTAGATGCTTTAGATATGCTCGAAAAAGAAAAAGGAATTTCTAGAGATATTATTATTGAAGCTATTGAAGCTGCACTTGTATCAGCTTATAAGCGAAATTTTAATCAAGCACAAAATGTACGTACGAATTTTAATTTAACAACAGGCTCTATGCATGTATATGCAAGAAAAGAAGTTGTTGATGAAGTCTTTGATTCTCGTTTAGAAATTTCCCTTGATGAAGCTAGGAAAATAAATCCGAATTATGATATTGGGGATATTGTTGAAATTGAAGTTACACCAAAAGATTTTGGAAGAATAGCCGCACAAACGGCAAAACAAGTAGTTACTCAACGTGTTAGAGAAGCTGAACGTGGCATCATTTATGAAGAATTTATCGATCGTGAAGATGACATTATGACAGGCATTGTCCAACGTAAAGATAATCGATTTGCCTATGTGACATTAGGGAGAGCTGAAGCACTACTTCCAACAAGTGAACAAATGCCAAATGAACAATATAGTCATAACGATCGAATTAAAGTTTATATTACAAAAGTTGAAAAAACGACAAAAGGGCCTCAAATCTATATTTCAAGAACCCATCCGAACTTATTGAAGCGGTTATTTGAATTAGAAGTTCCTGAAATTTTTGATGGAACCGTAGAAATTATGTCGGTTGCAAGAGAAGCAGGAGACCGTTCTAAAATATCTGTTCATTCTGATAATCCCGAAGTAGATCCAGTCGGTGCTTGTGTAGGACCAAAGGGGTCTCGAGTTCAAGCTGTCGTAGATGAATTAAACGGAGAAAAAATTGATATTGTTAAATATTCAAAGGATCCTGTTGAATTTGTCGCCAATGCTTTAAGTCCTTCGAAAGTGTTAGAAGTTATTGTCAATGAAGAAGAAAAATCAACAGTAGTAATTGTCCCAGACTATCAACTTTCTTTAGCAATTGGTAAACGTGGTCAAAACGCGCGCCTTGCTGCAAAACTAACAGGTTGGAAAATCGATATAAAGAGTGAATCTGATGCAAGGGAAGCAGGGATCTATCCTGTTGAAGAACCGTTATTTTCTCCAGAAATAACACTTGATGATATTACTGTTGATGCTGAAGAGTGGGAGAAAGATTCGGATTCTGTTCATGAATCGATTACCGATGAAGATAAATAAGAGGTGATATGGCATGAACAAAAAAAGAAAAATTCCGATGCGTAAATGTATTGCAACAGGTGAGATGTATCCTAAAAAAGAACTTTTAAGAATCGTAAGATCAAAAGAAGGAGAAGTATCCATTGACCCAACGGGTAAGAAAAATGGAAGAGGCGCATACTTGTTAAAAGATAAAGAGGCAGTATTAAAAGCAAAACAAAAAAATCTATTAAAGCAGCATTTACAAGCTGATATCGATGAAAGTTTTTATGATGAAATTGTAGCTTTCATTGAAAAGGAGAACATTTCAAAATAATGAAACAAGAAAAATGGTTGTCCTTACTAGGACTTGCAAATCGAGCTAGAAAACTAGTAACCGGAGAAGAACTAGTAACAAAAGAAATTCAAAAACAACGTGTTCATTTCGTCCTACTTGCAAATGATGCTTCCAAAAACACGATGAAAACAATTTTAAATAAATGTAACTATTATAATATTCCCGTTAAACAAGTATCAGACAGATATACTTTAGGGAATGCGATCGGTAAAGAAGCACGAGTTGTAATTGGAATTTTAGATAAAGGATTCTCTGATAAGTTAAAACAATTGCTCGATTAAATTCAATGGGGGTGAAACAATGACAAAAATGCGCGTATATGAATATGCCAAAAAAAATAATTTAACCAGTAAAGATGTCATTGAAAAATTAAAACAATTAAATATCGAAGTTTCCAATCATATGACGACAATTGAAGAAAATGTGATACGACAATTGGATCAATCCTTCGGTTATACGAAACCTGTAACTGAAAAAGAAAATAAAAATTCAAATGATAAGCGTGAAAAATCAAATCATCAAGTAAACTCTCATAATAAACATGCGAATCATAAACCAGCACAAAAAATGAAACCAGCTAAGAAAGCACCAGCAAAAGTGAAACCTGTTCCAAAAAAAGTGAAACCAGGTGTGATTGCTGATCAAGATGAATTAGATGATGTGGTTGCACCAACAAAAGAAAAAGTGAAAACAGCACCTAAAACAAAAGAAGGAAAAAAATACGATCAAGAATTCAAATCAAAAGAGAAAAAAGCGTTTAATCGTAATAAAAATAAAGGTAAAGGAAAAGCAGGAAATAAGAAAAATAATCAACAAAAACAAGTTACGCAAAATCCTGCTCCGAAAAAAGAAAAAGAATTACCGAAAAAAATTACGTATACAGATTCACTTACTGTTGGCGAATTAGCGAAAAAATTACATCGTGAACCATCTGAGATTATTAAAAAATTATTTATGCTAGGAGTAATGGCTACGATTAACCAAGACTTAGATAAAGATGCCATTGAACTCATTGCAAGTGAGTATGGGGTAGAAGTAGAAGAAAAAGTAAGTTTAGATGTGTCCGATTTAGAGGCTTTCATTACAGAAGATTCACCTGAAGAATTAACGGAACGTCCACCTGTCGTTACAATTATGGGACACGTTGACCATGGGAAAACAACACTTTTAGATTCCATTCGTCATTCTAAAGTTACACAAGGCGAAGCAGGTGGAATTACACAACATATTGGTGCTTATCAAATTGAGTCCGATGGCAAGAAAATCACATTCCTTGACACTCCAGGACACGCTGCATTTACTACAATGCGTGCACGCGGTGCGAAGGTTACCGATTTAACCATATTAGTTGTTGCCGCTGATGATGGAGTTATGCCACAAACAGTCGAAGCAATTAACCATGCAAAAGCAGCAGAAGTACCAATTATTGTTGCTGTTAATAAAATTGATAAACCGACAGCTAACCCGGATCGTGTAATGCAAGAGCTAACTGAACATGGATTAATTGCTGAAGATTGGGGCGGCGACACTATTTTTGTTCCGATTTCTGCTTTAACAGGTGAAGGAATAGATCAATTATTAGAGATGGTCTTGCTTGTGAGTGAAATGGAAGAGTTAAAAGCAAACCCAAATCGAAATGCCTACGGTACAGTCATTGAAGCAAAACTTGATAAAGGAAGGGGTTCTGTTGCTACGTTACTTGTTCAAAATGGAACGTTAAAAGTTGGAGATCCGATTGTAGTAGGAAATACGTTTGGCCGTGTTCGAGCGATGGTCAATGATCTCGGAAGACGAGTAAAAGAAGCTGGCCCATCGACTCCAGTTGAAATTACTGGACTTCATGAAGTTCCGCAAGCCGGAGATCGTTTTGTTGTTTTTGATGATGAAAAAACAGCTCGCCAAGTAGGAGAAGCTCGTGCCCAAAAAGCATTACAAGAAACACGTAATGAGACAGCACGAGTTAGCCTAGATAAGTTGTTTGAGCAAATGAAACAAGGCGATATTAAAGAATTAAACATCATTGTAAAAGCGGATGTACAAGGAACTGTTGAAGCATTAACAGCATCATTACAAAAAATTGATGTTGAAGGTGTAAAAGTAAATATTATTCATAATGGTGTTGGAGCGATTACTGAATCTGATATCATTTTGGCAACTGCTTCAAATGCCATCATTATTGGATTTAATGTTCGTCCGACTCCAAATGCAAAAAGTATGGCTGAGCAGGAAAATGTTGATATTCGTTTACACCGGATTATTTATAAAGCTATCGAAGAAATTGAACAAGCGATGAAAGGTTTACTTGACCCTGAATATGAAGAAAAAGTCATTGGTCAGGTAGAAGTTAGACAGACATTTAAAGTATCTAAAGTCGGTACGATTGCTGGTTCTTATGTTACAGATGGAAAAATTACACGTGACAGTTCAGTTCGTTTAATTCGAGACGGAATTGTTATTTTTGAAGGAGAAATTGATACATTAAAACGATATAAAGATGATGTAAAAGAAGTGGCCCAAGGTTATGAATGTGGTATAACCATTAAAAACTTTAATGATATTAAAGAAGGAGACATCATTGAAGCATATATAATGGAGGAAGTTACACCGAAATGATTTTGGCCGCTGAAATTGAATGTTTCATATATGATGCCCAATCATTAAAAGAAAAACGTTCCGTTTTAAAACGTGTTATGGCGAGAATTCGTAATCAATTTAATGTATCCATAGCAGAAACGGATTATCAAAACGTTTGGCAACGGACAACGATCAAAATAGTGACCGTAGCCTCATCGAAAGTAATAGCGGAACAAGAGTTTCAAAAAACATTAACATTAATTGACTCTTTTCCAGAGATAGAAAGAACGTTAACTCATATTGAGTGGCTTTAATTTAGAGGTGATGAATTTGTCTATTCGGTCAAAACAAGTTGGCGAACAAATGAAAAAGGAATTAAGTGATATCATTAGTCGCAAACTTAAAGATCCTAGAGTTGGATTTGTAACAGTGACAGATGTGGAAGTAAGTGGAGATCTTCAACAAGCAACGGTTTTTATCTCGGTTCTAGGAGACGATAAGAAAAAAGAAGAAACGTTAATTGGCCTATCAAAGGCGAAAGGATTTATCCGTTCTGAAATAGGGAAGCGGATCAGACTTCGTAAAACACCTGAAATCTTTTTTGAATTTGACGAATCGATTGATTATGGAAATCGGATTGAGACATTACTAAATCAAATTCAGCGTGAAGAAAATAAAGAAGATGAATAAACTTTGTAGGGTCTGACTTTGAGTCAGCCCTTTTTTTCAAGTGAGGTGATCGGTAATTTTATGCAAGAGAAAAAAGAATTAAATGGTATTCTTCCATTATGGAAGCCAGCTGGCATGACATCCCACGACTGTGTCATGAAAATTAGAAAATGGTTGAAAACGAAAAAGGTTGGACATACAGGAACATTAGATCCAAATGTAACGGGTGTTTTACCAATTTGTGTAGGACAGGCTACAAAAGTAGTCCAATATTTAACAGACGCAGGAAAAAGTTACATTGGAGAAGTAACGATTGGTGTTTCTACTACAACTGAAGATGCGGACGGAGAAGTTGTTAAACAGAAAAAAATCGCTAAACCTATAAAACGTGATGAATTACTAGCAGTGCTTAATCAACTAACAGGAGAAATTGAACAGATTCCACCAATGTTTTCTGCGGTAAAAGTAAAAGGGAAACGATTGTATGAATATGCACGAGAAGGAATTTCAGTTGAAAGACCGAAAAGGCGCGTCACAATATATGAACTAACCTTATTAGATGATAAGGAAATATTTACTGGGGATACCATTCGATTTTCAATTAAAGTTAATTGTAGTAAAGGAACATATATCCGAACGTTAGCGGTAATGATCGGCGAGCAACTGGGTTATCCTGCTCATATGTCAAATCTGGTTCGTATTGCTTCAGCAGGTATTAGACAACAGGACTGTTTTACCTTTACCGAAATCGAAGATAAATTGGATACGGATAATATAGATGATCTTTTGTTACCAATCGAAGTCGCTCTAAATGAATTGCCGAAATTAGAAATTCATGATACATTAGCTAGTAGAGTAAGAAATGGAGCGGTACTTCCCATTCCGGAACCATTCGAAAATTACGAAGGCCCTATAGCCATAATCTATCAAGGAAAAGTTATTGCTATATATAAGCAACATCCAACAAAAGTTGGAATGATGAAGCCTGATCGAGTTTTAGTCTTCGAATAATGAAAGGTGCGTAAAACAGTGAAAGTCATAAGATTAGAAATACCAAATAAATTAACGAGTAAAGATCTACCACCACTCTCTCTTGCCATCGGTTTTTTTGATGGTGTACATATTGGGCATCAACAAGTGATTTTAACAGCTAAAAAAATCGCTGACGAGAACAATTGGAAAAGTGCCGTTATGACCTTTGATCCTTCACCAAAAGAAGTACTTAGTAAACATCCAGAAAACGTAAAATATATCACACTACTTGATGAAAAAATAAGAAGGATAGAAGAGCTCGGAATTGACTATTTATTTATTGTACCGTTTACGAGGGAATTCGCCTCATTTTTGCCTGAAGATTTTATTGATAATTATATTATTCAGTTGAACGTGAAACATCTAACAGCTGGGTTTGATTATACATATGGTAAATTTGGTAAAGGTACGATGAAAACGATTGAACAACATGGCAAAGGTCATTTTAAAGCTACGACTGTTGAGAAAGTAACAAAAAATAATAATAAAATCAGTTCAACCATTATACGGTCACTTATTTCCGAAGGTAACGTGGAAGAAACGAAACATTATTTAGGAAGATATTATACGATGGAAGGCTATGTTATCCATGGAGAAAAGCGGGGAAGAAAATTAGGATTTCCTACAGCCAATCTACAAATTGATGATCGTTATATTTATCCAAAAAACGGTGTATATGTTGTAAGGTTATATGTCAATAGTACTTGGGTTAACGGTGTTGCAAGTATAGGATATAATCCTACTTTTAACGATGAAAAAACAAAAAGATTTGTTGAAGTATATTTACTCGATTTCGATGATGATATTTATGGTCAAAGTGTCATTTTAGAATGGCGAAAATACTTACGTGATGAATTGAAATTTGACTCAATTGAAGCATTGATTGAACAAATCAAACAAGATGTACAAGAAACAAGAAATTATTTTAACCAAGTAAGTTCTTAATGTCTGAGTTTGTGTTCGTTTGGTTAAACTATATTTAGATATATTGATTTCTAAATTTAGACTTGCAAATTAACGAAAAAAATAGTATTCTTAATACCGTGATATGAACCTTTGCTTGGCATTTCGACTACTCCGACGATTTGCTAGGTTGAGGGGATGTTGAATAAATAGGAGGTGAACATCAATGGCTTTGACACAAGAACGTAAAAATGAGATTATTGCGCAATACAGAACTCATGAAGGAGATACTGGTTCTCCAGAAGTTCAAATTGCTATCCTAACAGAAAAGATCAACCTTTTAAATGAGCATTTAAAAACTCATAAAAAAGACCACCATTCTCGTCGTGGTTTAATGAAAATGGTTGGTAAACGTCGTAATCTATTAGCTTATTTGCGTAATAAAGACGTACAACGTTACCGTGAGTTAATTAACAAACTAGGACTACGCAGATAAAACAAAAGCGGGAATTTTCCCGCTTTTTTGTTAGCAAATTTTTAAATTACTTAAATTACATAATTAAAAATACGAGTAAATATGTCAAAATATATATATACCAAAAACTTATCGTTTGAGAAATCCTGTATTGCTTACAATACATAATAAGATCTTAAATGTTTTTGTATGATTAAGAAAGGAGATATTATTTTTATGGAGAGTGAAAAACAAACATTTTCCTTCGAATGGGCAGGACGTCCACTTGTTGTTGAAATTGGACAACTTGCTAAACAAGCAAATGGTTCTTGTCTAATTCGTTACGGAGAAAGTGCTGTACTTGTTACAGCAACCGCTTCAAAAGAAGCGAAAGCCGTTGACTTCTTTCCACTAACAGTGAATTATGAAGAAAGATTATATGCTGTAGGTAAAATACCTGGTGGTTTTATAAAACGGGAAGGTAGACCAAGTGAACATGCTACACTTTCATCTCGTTTAATTGACCGACCAATCCGTCCGTTATTTCCAGATGGATTCCGTAATGAAGTACAAGTTGTAGCAATGGTCATGAGTGTGGATCAAGATTGTTCACCGGAAATGGCTGCTATGCTCGGTGCTTCCGTTTCTTTATCCATTTCAGATATTCCGTTTTCAGGTCCTATTGCAGGCGTTGTTGTAGGATTAGTGGATGGTGAATTCGTGATAAACCCAACTGTTGAACAGGCGGAAAGAAGTGAAATGCATTTAACCGTTGCTGGTACAAAAGATGCCATAAACATGGTTGAGGCTGGTGCAAATGAAGTATCAGAAGAAACAATGTTAGATGCCATTATGTTTGCCCATGAAGAAATTAAACGTCTGATTGCCTTCCAAGAAGAAATTGTTAAAGCGTGCAGTAAAGAAAAGATGGAAGTTACCTTATTTGAAATTGATTCTGAAATTGAATCAGCAGTTCGTGGACTTTGCGAAAAAGAAATGATTGAAGCAATTCAAGTACAAGAAAAACATGCGCGGGAAGATGCAATTAATGCAGTCAAAGAAAAAGTTTTGACAAAGTATGAAGAACAAGAAGCGGATGAAGAAACGATTAAACAAGTTCATCATGTGTTAGATAAAATTGTAAAAGAAGAAGTACGTCGTTTAATTACAGTTGAAAAGATTCGCCCAGACGGTCGAAAAGTTGATGAGATACGACCACTTTCTTCTGCTGTCGGGATTTTACCACGGGCTCATGGTTCCGGTTTATTTACGCGAGGACAAACGCAAGCTTTAAGTGTATGTACACTAGGTGCGCTTGGTGATGTTCAAATCTTGGACGGAATCGGACTAGAAGAATCGAAACGGTTTATGCATCATTACAACTTCCCACCATTTTCAGTTGGTGAAACTGGTCGCATGGGATCTCCAGGTAGAAGAGAAATCGGTCATGGTGCATTAGGGGAACGTGCATTAGAACCAATTATCCCGTCTGAAAAGGACTTTCCATACACGATCCGTCTTGTATCTGAAGTTTTAGAGTCGAATGGATCTTCATCACAAGCTAGCATTTGTGGTTCGACCCTTGCTTTAATGGATGCAGGTGTTCCGATTAAAGCTCCAGTATCAGGAATTGCAATGGGACTTGTTATGTCTGGTGAACATTACACCATTTTATCTGATATTCAAGGGATGGAAGACCACTTAGGTGATATGGACTTTAAAGTTGCTGGTACGTCTAAAGGTATTACAGCATTACAAATGGATATAAAAATTGAAGGTATAACAAGGGAAATTATTAAAGAAGCATTGGAACAAGCGAAAAAAGGTCGTGCGGAAATACTTGAACACATGTTATCGACCATTCGCGAACCTCGGAAACAATTATCAATTTATGCACCGAAAATTACTTCAATGCATATTAATCCAGAAAAAATTGGTGATGTCATAGGACCAAGTGGGAAAAATGTGAAAAAAATTATTGAAGAAACTGGTGTTAAAATCGATATTGAACAAGATGGTACAGTGTATATTTCATCGGTTGATCAATCTGCAAACGATAAAGCAAGAAAAATTATTGAAAATATCGTTCGTGAAGTTGAAGTGGGTCAAATTTATCTTGGTAAAGTAAAACGAATTGAAAAATTCGGTGCCTTTGTTGAAATATTTAGTGGTAAAGATGGACTTGTTCATATTTCCGAACTTGCAGAGGAACGTGTTGGAAAAGTGGAAGATGTTGTATCGATCGGTGATGAGATATTAGTTAAAGTAACGGATATTGATAAACAAGGGCGTATAAATTTATCTCGTAAAGCTGTATTACGGGAACAAAAGAAGAACAATCAATAATTTTGCGAGAATAAAATCAATAGAATGAATGGGGAAATCCTTTTGGATCACCCCATAAAATCCATAATGACAGGACTTTCTCATTTAGAGTAAGGTCCGTTTTTAATATTATAAATTATTATGTGAATTGTTGAACAATAAAAATCTGTTTTTTTCATAAACGTTCTATCTTGTCCCATTTGTACATATTATGATTTAGGGAGGAATGTTTATGAAAAAATTTCCGATAATGCGCATCGTACTTCTATTACTTATTCCAATTATTGCTTTTTTTATTGTTCAAAATCCGTTTACTACTAAATACGTTAAAAAGTTAAGATCAGATGTAATAGATGTTTCAGCTAGTAAAGATAGTCTATATTCCGAAATTGAAAAGAAAGCGTCTGAGTATGAAATTCCACCTCAAGATGCTAAAATTGATAAGGTGTGGAAAAAAATTCCAGGTTATAATGGAATTGCAGTTAATATTAACGCATCCTTTGAAAATATGAGAGATGATGGCGTTTTCGTAGAAGAAGAATTAGTATTTGAACAAATTAAACCAAAAGTTCACCTTAAAGATTTACCAGCATCTCCTATTTTTAAAGGACACCCAGAAAAGCCAATGATAGCCATTACATTTAATGTTGCGTGGGGTAATGAATATCTTTCATCAATTTTAGCTACATTGAAAAAGCATAGTGTGTATGCTACTTTTTTTATCGAGGGCAGATGGGCGAAAGAAAATCCGAATTTTGTTCGTATGATCTACGAAGGTGGGCACGAAATAGGTAATCATTCATATTCTCATCCAGATATGAAACAGTTGAGTGCAGAAAAAATAAAAAAACAATTGCATGATACAAATGAAATTATTAAAGCAACGATTGGGAAAACACCAACCTTATTTGCACCTCCTAGCGGTAGTTACAATGATCAGGTTGTCAAGATTGCTCATGATATGAATATGGAAACGATTATGTGGTCAATTGATACGATTGATTGGAAAGATCCTCCTCCACAAACATTAATACAACGTGTGACAAAACAACTTCACAATGGTGCAATTATTCTTGCACACCCAACTGAATCAACTTCTAAAGCACTGGATACATTATTAACAAAAATAAAAGATGAAGGATATCGTTTAGGAACCATTTCTAACTTGTTAGATGAAAAGAGAATTATGAATTAATTTGTTCGAAGTTTAAAAAAACAACATTAGGAGGAAATATACTTGATAAAAAAATATACTTGCAAAAATGGTGTTCGCATCATACTAGAAGAAATGCCGATATTACGATCTGTAGCGATTGGAATCTGGGTAAAGACTGGTTCACGCAATGAAAGCCCGGAAATAAATGGAATTTCTCATTTTATTGAACATATGTTTTTCAAAGGGACGAAGTCACGTTCTGCTAAAGAAATTGCGGAAAGCTTTGATCGTATCGGTGGGCAAGTGAATGCCTTTACATCTAAGGAATACACATGTTTTTATGCGAAAGTATTAGATACCCATGCATCTTATGCGTTAGAAGTACTTTCAGACATGTTCTTTAATTCAGTTTTCGATGAAAAAGAATTGGAAAAAGAAAGAAAAGTTGTACTTGAAGAAATAAAAATGTATGAAGATACACCAGATGATATCGTCCATGATTTACTTAGTAAAGCGATTTATGAAAATCATCCTTTAGGTTATCCAATTTTAGGAACGGAAGAAACATTACAATCTTTTACCAATGATATGTTAAAACAATATATTCACAGTACATATACACCTGAGAATGTTGTTATCTCTGTAGCTGGAAATATAACGGACTCATTTATTCAAGAAATTGAAGAAATATTTGGCTCATATGAAGCCGGTACATCAGAGGATAAGAAAATGAAGCCGGTATTCAATAAAAACTGTCTTACTAGGAAAAAGGATACAGAGCAAGTTCACCTATGCTTAGGGTTTGAGGGGTTACCAATTGGTAGTGATGATATTTACCATTTAATTATTGCTAACAATATTTTAGGTGGAAGCATGAGTAGTCGATTATTCCAAGAAGTTCGTGAACAAAAGGGACTTGCTTACTCAATTTTTTCTTATCATTCATCTTTTGAAGATAGCGGTATTGTTGCGATTTATGGTGGAACAGGTGCTGACCAATTAGATCTACTATTTGATACTATTCAATACACACTTGATACATTTGTTCACGATGGAATTACTGAAAAAGAACTGATAAATACAAAAGAACAATTAAAAGGGAATTTAATGCTAGGTCTTGAAGGAACGAATAGTCGGATGAGTCGAAACGGTAAAAATGAATTATTATTAGGTGAACATCGAACACCAGATCAAATGATTGAATTGATAGATTCGATTACAAAAGAGGATGTTAATCGGATGGCGAAAAGAATCTTTACAAAAGAGTTCTCTGTCGCCTTAATTAGCCCTGATGGCAAACTTCCAAAAGCATTACAATAAAATAAACATAAACACATGCAGACTAGATACAGTCTGCATTTTTCCTTGTCCAACTAATTCTAAAATGCAAACTTGCATAATACATTATAAAAAGAAGGACAGGAAAGGGTGAGCGAAATGCGGTTAAGTGAATTAGGTGGTAAAGAAATTGTCGATATAAAAAAAGCAGAACGATTAGGTGTGTTAGGGCAAACCGACTTAGAAATTAATGAACAAACAGGTCAAATTGTTGCTTTAATCATTCCAACTGGTAAATGGTTTCAATTCCGTAAGTCTAGTGGAGAAATACGCGTCCCATGGAAATACATTAAAAAAATTGGAACGGATATGATTATCATCGATTTTCCAGATGAAGAGTTAGATAATTAAAATATAATGAAAAATATTTTAGTCTGACTTTTACACCGACTTAGAAGAAGCGGTTGTAGGGGTCAGACTTTCATATTTTTAGCAAATGTTATATTTTCATCTAAATTATACAATCACAAAACCTCAGCAAAAACATAGTATAGGAAAGAATACGATGACAAATTTGATAATAATGCATCGAAGAAGGTGGAATTTATTTATGTTAACAGGTTTACAGATCGCTGTTATTGGAGGAGATGCAAGACAGATCGAAATCATTCGGAAACTGAACGAACTCGATGCCAAATTATTTCTAATCGGATTTGAACAATTAGACCATTCCTTTACAGGTGCTGTTAAAGAAAAACTGAGTGAAATAAATTTAAAAGAAATTGATGCCATTATTTTACCTGTTGCAGGAACGAATTTAACCGGAGAAGTGGATACGATTTTTTCTAATGAGAAAGTAGTGCTGACCGAAGAAATCTTAAAGAAAACACCATCCCATTGCACCATTTATTCTGGAATTTCAAATGCTTATTTAGATGAAATTATTCAAAAGTCAAATCGAAAATTAGAATTATTATTTGAACGTGATGATGTTGCTATATATAATTCGATCCCAACGATTGAAGGCGTACTAATGATGGTAATACAGCATACGGATTTTACCATTCATGGGTCGAAAACAGTAGTTTTAGGTTTTGGAAGAAATGGAATGACGATATCCCGAGTATTTCATTCGTTAGGTGCAAAAGTAAGAGTTGGTGCTCGACGTAAGGAACATATTGCCAGAATTGAGGAAATGGGACTTGAGTCTTTTCATTTAAAGGATCTTGAACAAATTGTTAAAGATGCTGATATCGTAATCAATACAATTCCCCATTTAATTGTCACTGCAAGTGTCATCTCAAAAATGCCACACCATACCCTCATTATTGATATCGCCTCAAAGCCAGGTGGAACAGATTTTCGTTATGCAGAAAAACGAGGGATAAAAGCCATACTCACCCCAAGTTTACCAGGTATTGTTGCTCCAAAAACGGCAGGCCAAATATTAGCCAATGTTTTGGCTGAATTAATGAAAGAAGATTTAATGAAAAGGAAGGAGTCAACTTAAAAAATGGAAGTAAAAGGAAAGAGAATTGGATTTGGAATTACAGGTTCCCATTGTACTTATGAGGAAGTTGTACCCCAAATTGAAAAGCTTGTTGCAGCGGGAGCTGAGGTTGTACCTATTGTTACCCAAACCGTAAAAAATACGACGACTCGTTTTGGTAGAGGGGAAGATTGGGTTGCAAAAGTGGAACAGATAACAGGCAAAAGAGTATTAGATTCCATCGTTGCCGTAGAGCCCTTGGGTCCTCGGAACCCTTTAGATTGCATGGTTATTGCGCCACTAACAGGAGCTTCAATGAGTAAATTAGCTAATGCGATTACAGACAGCCCGGTACTTATGGCAGCAAAGGCTACAATGAGAAATCATAGACCGATTGTACTAGGAATTTCTACAAACGATGCTTTAGGATTAAATGGTGTGAACTTAATGCGACTCATGGCTGCAAAAGATATTTTCTTTATTCCGTTCGGGCAAGATGATCCGTTAAAAAAACCAAAGTCTATGGTAGCTGATATGGACCAGCTAATCCCAGCTGTCGAAGCTGCTTTAGAGCATAAACAATTACAACCAGTATTAATCGAACGTTATAATAAATAAAATACTTCCCTAAACTTATACCGCTAATAAGAATGTTTTTTAGAAAGTATATTTATATTTTGATAGAGTGTGGTAAAATAAAAGTTAAATTCAAAGTTATGGTAAATTTGGAAATTAAGAGGATCGGAAAAATATATCCGATTTCCTCTTTTTTAACAAGAGATTAACATTAGCGGAAGGGGTTAAGACAATGACGAAATTTGGATTTTATGTTGCAGTAGTTGGAGCAACTGGAGCGGTAGGTACACAAATGATCAAAGTTTTACAAGACCGTGATTTTCCTATTAAACAATTAACGTTGCTTTCTTCTTCTCGTTCTGCGGGAAAAAAAATTCAATTTAAGGAAGAAACGATCGTCGTTCAAGAGGCCAAGCCTGAAAGTTTTGAAGGTGTTGATATTGCCTTATTTTCAGCAGGAGGAAGTGTTTCAAAACAACTCGCCCATGAAGCAGTTAAACGTGGTGCTGTTGTTATTGATAATACAAGTGCATTTCGAATGGACCCAGATGTACCATTAGTGGTTCCGGAAGTAAATGAAGAAGATTTGAAAAATCATAAAGGAATTATCTCAAATCCAAACTGTTCAACAATTCAAATGGTTGTTGCGTTAGAACCAATTCGCCAAAAATACGGTTTAAATCGAGTCATCGTTTCTACTTACCAAGCAGTCAGCGGGGCTGGAGCACAAGCCGTTGATGAATTGTATCGCCAAACAAAGGATGTTTTAGAAGGTAATGAAGTACGACCGGAAATTTTACCTGTAAAAAGTGATAAAAAGCACTATCAAATCGCTTTTAATGCCGTCCCTCAAATTGATGTATTCCAAGAAAACGGATTTACTTTTGAGGAAATGAAAATGATAAATGAAACGAAAAAAATTATGCATTTACCAAATTTACAAGTTTCAGCAACATGTGTTCGTATTCCGGTTGAGACTGGTCATTCTGAATCGGTATATTTTGAAGTTGAAAAAGAAAATGTAGAAGTTACTGAGATAAAACAACTACTTTCAACTTCTCCTGGTGTTGTATTACAGGATGATACTCGTGAACAACTTTATCCGTTAGCTACCACAGCAGTTGGTCAAGATGGTGTTTTTGTTGGCAGAATACGGAAAGATCTAGATGAAGATAAAGGATTTCATATGTGGGTTGTTTCCGATAACTTATTAAAAGGTGCAGCTTTAAATTCAGTTCAAATAGCTGAGAGCTTAATTAAACTAGGTTTAGTTCGCAAATGATGTAATAGAAGACATATCAACTTCAAACAAGAGTATGATTTCCAGAGGTGTTTTATGAATAAAATAATTGTCCAAAAGTTTGGTGGAACGTCTGTCCGAACGGAAGAAAATAGAAAACATGCTTTACAACACATAAAAAAAGCAATAAGTTCTGGTTATAAAACGGTTATTGTTGTATCAGCAATGGGTAGAATGGGAGACCCTTATGCAACCGATACACTTCTCAGTTTAGTTGATGGCGAAAAGACAAAGATCGATAAGCGGGAACAAGATTTATTAATGTCCTGTGGAGAAATTATCTCATCAGTCGTATTTACGAACATGTTACTCCATAACGATATCAAGGCAGCAGCATTTACTGGTGCACAGGCAGGATTTATAACGAATGATGATTTTACAAATGCAAAAATTTTAGAAATCGATCCAAATCGTATATTAAAAGAATTAGAAAATCTGGATGCGGTTGTTGTTGCAGGATTTCAAGGTGCTACGGTAAAAGGAGATATCACAACGCTTGGTAGAGGTGGTAGTGATACGACAGCTGCTGCGCTAGGTGCCGCATTAAAAGCGGAGTGGATTGATATATTTACCGATGTTGAAGGTGTGATGACTGCTGATCCACGGGTAACAAATAAAGCCCGTCCACTTTCTGTCGTAACGTATAATGAGATTAGTAATCTAGCCTACCAAGGTGCAAAAGTCATTCATCCTCGTGCAGTCGAAATTGCAATGCAGGCGGATGTACCAATTCATGTACGGTCAACCTACTCAGATGCACCAGGTACACTAGTTACGAAATTATCTCGGATCCAACAAGGCATGGACATTAAAGAGCGATTAGTAACAGGAATTGCCCATGTTTCTGATGTGACACAAATAAACGTTGAGGCAAAACAGGGGCAAATGAATATGCAAGAAGAAGTATTCCGTGCAATGGCGAATGAACAGATTTCTGTTGACTTTATTAATATTTCACCAAATAATGTAGTTTACACAGTAAAAGATCAATTAGCGGAAAAAGCTGAGAAAATTTTGTTGGATAAAGGCTATAATCCAGTACTTGAAAGAAATTGTGCCAAAGTCTCTGTTGTCGGAGCTGGTATTACTGGTGTTCCAGGTGTTGCTTCCAAAATCGTTTCAGCACTTTCAGAGCAAGGTATTCGTATATTACAATCAGCTGATAGTTATACAACCATTTGGGTGCTAATTAAAAAAGATGATTTAGAAAAAGCTGTCAATGCATTACATGATGCTTTTCAATTAGAAGACGTTGAAAAAGATGCTTTTTCTATTGACGAACATAGTTCTTTTAAAACGACTTGAGGAGTGATTTAAATGGCTAATTTTGGTCGAATAGCCACTGCTATGGTGACACCTTTCGATGCAAAAGGAAATATTGACTTTCATAAAACAACACGATTAATTGAGTACTTAATTAACAATGGTACAGATGCATTAGTTGTATCTGGTACAACGGGTGAATCACCAACATTATCGAAAGAAGAAAAAATCGCGTTGTTTGAACATACTGTAAAAGTAGTAGACAAACGTGTTCCCGTTATTGCCGGTACAGGCAGCTACAATACGAGAGAATCTGTTGAATTAACGAAAAAGGCAGAAAAAATTGGAGTAGATGGCATTTTACTTGTTGCTCCGTATTACAATAAACCGAATCAAGCAGGTTTATATGAACATTTTAAAACGATTGCTGAAAATACTGATTTACCGATTATGTTGTACAATATACCTGGCCGCTCTGTCGTTAATATTGAACCAGAAACTGTTATTCGTTTGAGTGAGATTCCAAACATAAAAGCGATAAAAGAAGCGGGCGGTAATTTAGATCAAATGACAGAAATAATTGCCAACACGCCGGATGACTTTGAACTGTATAGTGGAGATGATGGATTCACCCTACCGGTATTGGCTATTGGTGGAGCTGGTGTTGTTTCTGTTGCTTCCCACATCATAGGGAATGAGATGAAACAAATGATTCAAGCATTTTTAGCAGGTGATCATAGAAAAGCAGCAAAATTACATCAAAAATTATTACCGTTGATGAAAGGGCTTTTCAAAGCACCAAGTCCTGTGCCGGTGAAAACTGCACTTCAAATTAAAGGAATAAATGTTGGTAGTGTTCGTCTGCCCCTTGTCCCTTTAGCGGAAGATGAAAGAAGCGAACTTACTAAACTACTCCAAACAATAGAGTAAAAATTATAGGCTGTTCCGTAAAAATGACTCCATTCGTATTTACGGAATGGCTTTTTTTATTTATGTAAAATGAGAACATTTTCAGAAAGAAAGTTGACAAACCCTTGAGTAAAAGGCTTAATATATAATCATATATAATTAAGTTACGAAAAGTTGAAATCGTTATAGTATAATATAAGAAATGTTTTTAATATATCTGTAGGCACTTTTGGAAATATGAGAACATTCACTTTTTATGATTGCGGTAAATATGGAAGTAACGAAAATAGAGATTACATAATTACTCGTAGCGAATCGGGCTAAAGTACAGATGAATCGACGTTGCCCGTTGAAGCAAGATAAATTTATAACTTTACAGGAGGATGTTTTTCTTGGTTAATGAATTCGCAAAGTCCATTAAAATCCTTTGTTTAGGGGGAGTGGGAGAACTTGGAAAAAATATGTATGTTGTAGAAGTCCATGATGACTTATTTGTCATTGATGCAGGACTTATGTTTCCAGAAGATGAGATGTTCGGTATTGATATTGTCATTCCAGATTATTCATATTTAGTTGAGAATAAAAATCGGATTCGAGGTATCTTTTTATCACACGGACATGAAGATCATATTGGAGCGATACCTTATATATTGAGACAAATTGATGTTCCTGTATACGGGACAAGGTTAACATTAGCCTTGACGAAGATTAAACTTAAAGAACATGGATTATCGTTGAAAATTGATTTTCGAGAGGTTAAAGAAAATACACAATTAACCTTTGAACACGCAAAAATCACATTTTTCCATGTGAACCACAGTATCCCAGATGCCGTTGGAATTTGTATTGAAACGAGTGAAGGAAATATTGTGTATACCGGAGATTTTAAATTTGATCAGAGTGCAGATCCATTATACCGTGCCCATATTAGTAAGATGACAAAGATAGGAGATCGTGGTGTCTTATGTTTATTATCAGATAGTACAGAATCCGAGAAAGAAGGTTATACACCGTCCGAAATTACAGTTGCAAAGGAACTCGATGATGTATTTAAACGTGCTAAGAGTAGAATTATCTTTGCTTGTTATGCTTCGCAAATTAATGCCATTCAAAGACTAATCAATGCTGCTTATAAATCAGAACGAAAAGTAGCCATCGTTGGACGTGCTTTGCATCATATCTTTCAGATGGCTGCAAAAAACGGATATTTATATGTACCTGAAAATTTAATTATAGTCCCAAACAATTTAGGTGAATATCCTGATAATAAAGTAGTTGTATTAATGTCTGGGAACCAAGGTGAACCCTTAGAAGCATTGCAAATGATGGTGAAAAGATCTTATAATCAGATCCAGATTCAAAAAGGTGATACCGTCATTATTGCTGCCTCTCCTCATCGTGGTGGAGAACAATTTTTAATTCGAACGGTTGATATGTTATATCGTGCCGGTGCAAATGTTATCAGTGGTAAACGAGTACATGTTAGTGGTCATGGAAGACGAGAAGAGTTAAAGTTAATGATAAATTTAATGAAACCGAAATTTTTTGTTCCTATTCATGGCGAATATAAAATGTTGGTTAGTCACGCTCAGATTGCTGAACATATGGGAATTCCGAGTGAAAATATTTTTATTCCTGAAAAGGGAGATGTGATTGAAATTAAGCATGGCAAGATTCGTGCCAATGGGCGTGTTACTGCAGGGAATATATTAATCGATGGTAGCGGAGTTGGAGATGTAGGAAATATCGTATTACGCGATCGAAAAATGCTATCACAAGATGGAATTTTTATCGTTGTCGTAACCATTAATCGTGATGAAAAGAAAATTGCTTCTGGTCCAGAAATCATATCCCGTGGATTTGTATATGTTCGTGAATCTGAAGAACTAATGGGACAAGCGACCAAACTCGTGAAAGAAATTGTAGAGAAAAATTTAAGAGGTCAATTTTTTGAATGGTCTAATGTTAAACAGGAAATTCGTGATTCATTAAATGGCTATTTATTTAATAAGACGAAACGTCGTCCAATGATTATCCCAATTATTATGGAAATTTAAATAAACCGTTACTCCTTCCAAAGCATGAAATCTTTAAAACTCGCTCATACTAAAAATATCATGTTTGGAAGGAGTTTTTCAGTAATGAGTGAAAATAAAAATAATCAAGAAATGCCACAAAAAGAAGAACAAAAACCGTCAAATCCTTTGATTGAAAAAATCCAGCAACTCGGTCAAACGAACACGCCACAAATGACGAAGGACTCGAATATTCATTGTTTAACAATAATCGGTCAAATTGAAGGTCATATGCAGTTACCGCCGCAAAATAAAACGACAAAATATGAACATGTTATACCGCAAATTGTAGCTATTGAACAAAACCCGAAAATTGAAGGATTGCTCGTGATATTAAATACGGTTGGAGGCGATGTAGAGGCAGGGCTTGCAATCGCTGAAATGTTAGCTTCTCTTTCTAAACCAACCGTGTCGATTGTTCTTGGTGGTGGACATTCAATCGGTGTTCCAATTGCTGTAAGTTGTGATTATAGTTTTATAGCGGAGACTGCAACCATGACGATCCATCCCATCCGCTTAACCGGTCTTGTCATTGGTGTACCTCAAACCTTTGAATATATGGACAAAATGCAAGATCGTGTCATTTCCTTTGTAACAAAACATTCGAAAATACAGGAAGAGACCTTTAAAGATTTAATGTTTGCTAAAGGTAATTTGACAAGAGATATCGGAACGAATGTCGTTGGGACAGATGCGGTTAAATATGGATTGATTAATGAAGTTGGTGGCATTGGACAAGCGATGAAAAAATTAAATGAGTTAATTGAATTAAAAAAGAATAGTGAGGATGGGATTGTCCAATGATCATACATACAATCGTACCACCAGAACTTTTATTACAATCAACGGAAATGGAAGAAAATACCGAACAATTGTTTATCTATCAAGGGATACCAGTTGCTGCACAACCTTTGAATAACATGGAATGGAAAATAACAAAAGTCATGAGTACCGATCCTGAACATTATTTACATGAGCAAATTTATCCTGGAGCTACAATGCGAATCTGGTAAATTTTTTTAACTAGCATATGTTAAATATTTCTAAAAAAGTCGATTATGATATAATAACGAAAAGAGGCTGTCCAACAGAGTCTAATCAAGAAGAGCTGTAGACAGCCTCATCTTTTTGAGTAGAAAGACTAGGTGATACATATGGCGAAAAGAAAAAAAAGAAGGAGAAAAAGTCAAACAAAATTAAAACAAACAATTAAATTTGAAGCAGGCTCACTTATATTACTAGCTTTATCTATTATTTCCATTCTGAATTTAGGTTTAGTAGGTAGGGGGCTTGTTCATTTCTTCCGTTTCATTGCTGGTGAATGGTATATCATTTTACCGTTAGGGCTTATCGTATTAAGTATATATTTAATATGGAAGCGTGAATGGCCGAAGTTTTCCAATCGTAGGCTTGTCGGTATTTATATTATATTTATTGCAATATTATTATTAACACACATTGCTTTATTTGACCCTTTGACTAAACAAGGGATTATACAAAGCCCGAGTGTCATAAAAAATACATGGGAATTGTTTTGGGATGACTTATTGAATGAAAGTTCAACCGTTGATTTAGGCGGAGGATTAATCGGTGCGGTTTTTTTTGCACTGCTTTTTGTGTTGTTCGAATCGACCGGTGCAAAAATGATTGCTTATGTTTCCATTATTGTCGGTTTATTATTATTGACAGGAAAATCTTTCAGTGAATTTTTACATCATGCATACCTACGAATAAAAGCCTTCCTGATTAAAACAACGGATGAAATCAAAGGTGATGTACAAAAATGGAAGGTAAAACGTGAAGAACGTCAAGCAGAAGCAGTAAATGAAAGAAGTAAACGACAGAAGCAAACAGAATTAGAAGAAAATAGTGAGGAAATGGAAAAAGAAGTAATAGAGGAGCCAATTATTTCAAACTTTGCTGAACGAACAATACGTGAAGTAGAAGAAACAGAAAGGGTAAATGAAAATGAAAGGGAACGTGATGACGGCGATGAACCAATGCCGATGAATTTTTCTGAGGTGGAAAATGTAGATTATCAATTACCACCTATTTCGCTATTAAAATATCCAAAGCAAACAGACCAAAGTGGTGAATACGAATTAGTTCATGCCAATGCTGCGAAACTAGAACGAACATTTCAAAGTTTTGGTGTAAAAGCACGTGTAACCCAAGTTCACATCGGCCCAGCAGTAACAAAGTATGAAGTCCATCCAGATGTAGGTGTAAAAGTAAGTAAGATTGTTAGTCTTCAGGATGATATTGCTTTAGCGTTAGCTGCTAAAGATATACGAATGGAAGCACCGATTCCTGGTAAGTCGGCGATTGGTATTGAAGTACCTAATTCAGAAATTGCCGTTGTAACTTTGCGGGAAGTGTTAGAAGGAAGTTTTGACCGTCTTGATAAAAAGCTTTTAATCGGTTTAGGACGAGATATTACAGGAGATGTCGTTTTAGCTGAGTTAAATAAAATGCCCCATTTACTCATTGCGGGTGCGACAGGCTCAGGTAAAAGCGTTTGTATTAATGGTATTATTACCAGTATATTAATGAGAACGAAGCCACATGAAGTAAAAATGATGATGATTGATCCAAAGATGGTGGAACTGAATGTGTACAATGGTGTACCACATTTATTAGCACCGGTTGTCACAAATCCAAAAAAAGCATCACAGGCACTGAAAAAAGTTGTTAATGAAATGGAAC
Organism: Pallidibacillus thermolactis; assembly: GCF_025660415.1. Classification (NCBI taxonomy): domain Bacteria; kingdom Bacillati; phylum Bacillota; class Bacilli; order Caryophanales; family Bacillaceae; genus Pallidibacillus; species Pallidibacillus thermolactis. The sequence continues at coordinate 31,757 of NZ_JAOUSE010000002.1, read as the reverse complement.
GACGTTATGAATTATTTTCAGCATCAGGTACAAGAAATATTGAAGGATATAATGAACATATTCGCAAACATAATGCAGAAACAGGAGAAAAGCAGCCACTATTACCATTTATCATTGTGATTGTTGATGAATTAGCTGACCTTATGATGGTTGCCCCTTCTGATGTTGAAGATGCCATAACAAGACTTGCACAAATGGCTCGTGCAGCTGGGATTCATCTGATTATAGCAACCCAAAGGCCATCAGTTGATGTCATTACAGGCGTCATTAAAGCGAACATTCCTTCTCGCATTGCCTTTGCTGTAAGTTCACAAACTGATTCAAGGACGATTCTTGATATGGGAGGGGCGGAAAAATTACTAGGTCGCGGTGACATGCTTTTCCTTCCAGCAGGTAAATCGAAACCAGTACGAATACAAGGTGCTTTTTTATCGGATGAAGAAGTTGAAGAAGTCGTAAATTTTGTCACGCAACAACAACAAGCACAATATCAAGAGGATATGATACCAGATGAAACACAAGAAACAAATGATGATGTTGAAGATGAATTATATGATGAGGCTGTTCAATTAGTTGCAGAATTACAAACTGCATCTGTATCCATGTTACAACGAAGATTTCGGATCGGTTACACTCGGGCGGCGAGACTAATCGATGAAATGGAAAAACGTGGGGTTGTCGGTCCATATGAAGGCAGTAAACCACGGCACGTATTAATACCGAAACCTGAAGATGATGAAATGAAGAGCATGTAAAATATTTGTGCTTAAAACAGTCCGTTATTTTTTTGATATAACAATAAGAACTTTAATGAATGTGTTGTTAAATTAAAATACTAGTTTTTCAAGCTTATTCATTGAACAACGTCATAGAATATATTTTATTAGAAAACTATTTTCTTACCTAAAAAACGAAACATTATTGATGATTTTCGATGATTGTTCGTATATAGCAAAAAAAATAAAAAACCTCCTAAAAAAATTGCCAAGAAATATGTTGTTATTAAAGGTTTGTAAACATTTTCATAAAAATATTGACAAAAAATCTTAAAAGTTCGTATTTCATATTTTTATTTTTCGTGATATAGTAATTCTTGGCAGTAGAACATGATCTGGAATGTAATCGTTTTTCACTAAAATGTAAGAAAAACGAGAAACTACAGAAAATGATAATGTTTCTACTAAAAAATTTTTAGGGGGTTTTTCTTTTGAAGAAAGGTAAACTTTCATTTTTGATCATCGTTGTCCTAGTTGCTGGTATGATTCTTGCAGCGTGTGGTGGCGGAGATGACAAGTCTGATGAAGGAAAAAAAGAAGATAACGGCACAGACAATTTCTCTGTCGCTATGGTAACGGATATGGGTGGTGTAGACGATAAATCATTTAACCAATCAGCTTGGGAAGGTTTGCAAGCATATGGAGAAAAATATGGCTTAGAAAAAGGGGATAATGGTTTTGATTATCTTGAATCCCAAGGTGATGCCGACTATATGCCAAACTTAAATACACTAGTTCGGCGTAATTTCGATTTAATATTTGGAATTGGATTTTTACTACAAGAACCAATTGATGAGATTGCTAAACAACATCCTGATGCACATTTTGGTATTGTCGACTCCGTTGTAGAATCAGACAATGTCGTAAGTGTTTTGTTTAAAGAACAAGAAGCTGCTTTCTTAGCTGGGGTTGCAGCTGCGAAAGAAACGAAAACGAACAAAATTGGATTTGTTGGCGGAATGGAAAGTGATGTTATTGATCGTTTCGAAAATGGGTTTAGAGCAGGTGTACATGCTGTAAATCCTGACATCAATGTTGAAGTGAAATATGTAGGTTCCTTTAATGATGCAAATAAAGCGAAACAAATTGCTAACCAAATGTATACATCTGGTGTTGACATCATCTTCCATGCAGCTGGTGGATCTGGTAATGGAGTTTTTACTGAAGCGAAAGAAAGAAAAGAGAGTAACCCTAATGCCAATATTTGGGTAATTGGTGTTGACAGTGACCAATTTGAAGAAGGACAAGTTGGTGAATACAATATTACTTTAACATCTGCAATGAAACGCGTTGATGTTGCAGTTCAAGACGTAATTGAAAAATCTAAAGACGGAGACTTCCCGGGTGGAAAAGTATTAACGTATGGACTTGCTGAAAATGGTGTTAGTTTATCGACAACAGGTGACCATATGTCTGAAGAAACATTAAATACTGTAAAAGAATATGAAGATAAAATTCGTAATGGAGAAATAACACCACCTGGAAATAAAGATGAATTGACAGAATATTTAAACCAGTAATTGCATTTAAAAAATAATGCCAGGGATACGGCGTAATTGCTGTATCCCTATCCTATGAAAAGGGACGCATAAAAAAATAAATGTATCACATTTATTTTTTTATGTGTGTCTTTGCCACACAAATAAAAGCTTAAGCTTTATTTTCATCATAAGGCATTCATTTATCAGATGACACATAGCTCAATATGGGAAAAGAATGGGGGTACTAATGTGGATTATGTAATTGAGATGCTGAATATAACGAAAGTGTTCGGCAATTTCATCGCTAATGATAATATCACCTTGCAATTAAAAAAAGGTGAAATACATGCGCTATTAGGTGAAAATGGTGCTGGGAAGTCCACTTTAATGAACGTGTTATTTGGACTTTATCAACCAGATGGTGGGGAAATAAAAGTTAAAGGTAAAAAAGTTAAAATAACCGACCCAAATGTAGCCAATGATTTAGGGATCGGAATGGTTCATCAACATTTTATGTTAGTTGACACTTTTAACGTTACCGAAAACATTATACTAGGAAAGGAACCAACACGTGGTGGAAAAGTAAATATTAAAGAAGCTGCTAAAGAAATTAAGCGACTTTCCAATTTGTACGGTTTAGATGTTGATCCGTATGCCATGGTAGAAGATATCTCCGTTGGTATGCAACAGCGGGTTGAAATTTTAAAAACTTTATATCGTGGTGCTGAAATTTTAATTTTTGATGAACCCACTGCCGCATTAACGCCACAAGAAATAACAGAATTAATGGAAATTATGAAACGATTAGTAAAAGAAGGCAAATCGATCATACTAATTACCCATAAATTAAAAGAAATTATGGAAGTGGCTGATCGAGTAACCGTTATCCGCCGTGGAAAGGGATTAAAAACATTAAATGTTTCCGATACAAATCCAACTGAATTAGCGAGTTTAATGGTTGGTCGAGACGTCATATTTTCGATGGAGAAAAAACCAGCGGAACCAAAAGAGCCGGTTTTAAAAGTGAAAAATTTGGTAGTTAAAGATTACCGTGGTACTGAAAAGGTGAATCGATTAAATTTAGAAATTCATCGTGGTGAAATATTAGGAATTGCCGGTGTAGATGGGAATGGTCAAACAGAATTAATTGAAGCGATTACCGGTCTCCGCAAAGCAGAGAGTGGTACAATTGAACTGAATGGTAAGAATATTACGAATTTGAAACCGCGTAAAGTAACGGAATCAGGATTAGGACATATTCCTCAAGATCGTCATCGTCATGGTCTTGTTCTTAACTTTACTGTTGGTGAAAATGTCGCATTACAAACCTACTATAAAAAACCATTCTCAAAGATGGGGATTTTAAACCATAAAGCAATATATTCAAAAGCACGAGAACTCATCAAGCAATATGATATTCGTACGCAAAGTGAATACACACCAGCACGAGCACTATCTGGTGGTAACCAACAAAAAATCATTATCGGTAGGGAAATTGAAAGGGATCCTGATTTATTAATCGCTGCTCAGCCTACCCGTGGACTAGATGTTGGTGCAATTGAGTTTATTCATAAACGTTTAATTGAACAAAGAGATAACGGAAAAGCAGTATTACTTGTTAGCTTTGAACTAGATGAAGTGATGAATGTAAGCGATAGAATTGCTGTGATATTTGAAGGTCAAATCATTGATATTGTTGACCCGAAAGAAACAAATGAAGAAGAACTCGGATTGCTAATGGCAGGACAAAAGATCCAGCGGAAACACAAGACGAAAGCAGGAGAAAAACAATCTCCAACTGTGAAAGAAGGTGAGAAAATTGAATAAAAAACGATTTGTTACTTTTTTTATACCCGTACTAGCTATTTTACTAGGTCTAATTGTTGGAGCTATTATTATGATCATAAGTGGTTATGATCCCATTGTTGGTTATACACAATTGTGGGAAGGGATTTTTGGGGACCCATATGTTATTGGAGAGACAGTACGACAAATTACACCATACATTTTATCTGGATTAGCGGTAGCCTTTGCTTTTAAGACGGGGTTATTTAATATTGGAGTTGAAGGTCAATTAATCGTCGGATGGTTTGCTGCGGTTTGGGTTGGATTATCCTTTGAATTACCAGCAGTCATACATATACCGCTTGCTGTACTTGCTGCCGGAATCGCAGGCTCTCTTTGGGCATTTATACCTGGTATTTTAAAAGCAAGATTAGGTGTGAATGAAGTTGTTGTCACAATTATGTTAAACTATGTAGCATTACATGTGACAAATGCACTAATACGTGGGATTGCTGGAAAGGACACGACAGATCGGATTGCTGAAACGGCTTCATTACGTATTCCTTTCTTTGAAGAAATCACGATGTATTCCAGGATGCACGGTGGTATTTTTATTGCCATTATAGCTGTTATTATTATTTATTTTATTTTACAAAAAACCAAACTTGGCTATGAATTAAAATCGGTTGGATTTAATCAGGATGCTTCAAAATATGCAGGGATGAATGTATCACGAAACATTGTCATCTCGATGGTTATCTCAGGATTTTTAGCAGGTTTAGCTGGGGCAATGGAAGGTCTCGGAACATTTGAATATGCAGCAACAAAAACAGGAACAACGGGGATTGGATTTGATGGTATTGCTGTAGCTGTTTTGGGTGCGAACCATCCAATCGGTGTTGTTTTCGGTGCTATTCTTTTTGGTGGATTAAAATATGGTTCATTAAATATGCCAAACCCGCCAGCTCAAATCCCATCAGAAATGATCACAGTTATAATTGCCATAATTATCTTTTTTGTTGCAAGTGGTTATCTATTCCAATGGCTATATGAAAAGTTTTCTAAAAAGAAAGGAGTGAAATAATATGGAGGAACTAGGACTAATTGGCATTATCGCCTTCGTATTTTATACTTCCTTATCATATGCAGCACCACTTATTTTTACTGGTTTGGGTGCAGTATTTTCTGAACGATCTGGTGTAGTAAATATTGGACTAGAGGGAATTATGCAGGTTGGAGCATTTATAGGTATCATATCTAACTTGCTGCTTGCTGAAATGTTTAGAGGCCTAACACCTTGGATAGCCATATTAATCGCAATGGTGATTGGTAGTTTATTCTCATTATTTTTAGCTATATCTTCTGTAACATTTCGAGCAGATCAAATTATTTCTGGTACTGCATTAAATATGTTAGCAGCGGGTGCCACTGTGTTTTTAGTGAAAAAAATCTACGATGGTAAAGGACAAACACCTTATATTCAAGAAACAATAACACGATTTGATATTCCAGTATTAGAAAATATTCCAGTATTAGGACCTCTTTTTTTTCAAAACGTATATATAACATCGTATTTAGCGGTGTTAGCTGCGATCGTCGGTTGGTTCATCTTATTTAAGACACCATTTGGATTAAGACTTCGTTCTGTTGGTGAACATCCAACTGCAGCAGATACGATGGGGATAAAAGTAAATCGTATGCGTTATATTGGAGTCATGATATCTGGTGCATTGGGGGGAATTGGAGGTGCCATCTTTTCCCAAACCATTACATTAGATTACAGTGCTGCTACAATTAGTGGACAAGGATTTATGGCCATTGCTGCGATGATCTTTGGTAAATGGAATCCATTAGGGATGATGGGCGCTGCCATTTTTTTCGGCTTTGCGCAAAGTTTGAGTGTGGTAGGCACCAACATACCATTTATTCAAGATATCCCAACAGTATATTTATATATTCTACCTTACGTATTAACAATACTTGCCATTGCAGGTTTCATCGGAAGATCAGTAGCACCAAAAGCTTTAAATACGCCATATATTAAAGGACAAAGATAATATCAAATGATTTAAAATCTGATTTCTCATTTTAGCGATAAAATGAGGGATCAGATTTTTTATTCTTTACTTAAAATTAAGTCAAAACTTGCAATTAAGAAACAGACCCATGTATAGTGAAATTATAAACCTTTTGTTCTAATTAATGTTTTCAAATAAACGGATATACAATGTTTATTAGGAAGTTAATTGATACATAATTGAACTATAGCTATATTATGTATCTATATTACTAGTTCTCTAAACCTAATATTGCTGTTTAAAGCCGACTTAAGAATTGTGTTGACAGGAGGATAAAGATGAAAAAAATAATTGAAAACGGTGGACTAAAGTTACATTTATTAAAAACAGAGAAATATAAAACAAATACGATCGTTTTTAAAATGAAAACACCGCTTACAAAAGAGAACGCTACAATTCGCGCACTATTACCACATGTATTGCAAAGTGGTACAAATACATATCCTAGCATAACGGAAATACGATCGTATTTAGAAGAGTTATATGGGGCAGTTTTATATGTAGACCTTCAAAAGAAAGGTGAATATCACGTAATTTCCATAACGATGGAGTTAGCGAATGAAAAGTTTCTAAAAAGTGATGAACCATTATTAGAAAAAGGCATCACATTTTTAGCTGAACTATTATTAAACCCGAAAACGGAAAACAACAACAGCTTTGATCAGCAAATCGTTGAAAAAGAAAAACGAATCTTAAAACAACGTATTCAAGCGGCTTTTGATGATAAAATGCGTTATGCAAATTTGCGATTAATACAAGAAATGTGTAAGAACGAGCCTTATTCTGTTCCTGTAAACGGCTATCTGGAAGATGTAGATGAAATTACAGCACAAAATTTATACAGCTATTATGAAAAGTCGATAGCGGAAGATGAACTCGACTTATTTATTGTCGGTGATTTTGATGAAAACGAAGTAGAAGCCCTTGTGAGGGAAAAATTATCGTTTACGGAGCGAAATCCAAAATATGTATCGAAAGCTATTTCACACAAAGTGGATAAAGAAAATGTCGTTATAGAAAAACAGGACTTAGCCCAAGGAAAATTAAATATTGGTTTGCGTACAAATATTAGATATGGTGATAATGATTATTTTGCCTTGCAAGTATTTAATGGACTATTTGGTGGTTTTCCACATTCAAAACTATTTATTAATGTAAGAGAAAAGGCCAGTTTAGCTTATTATGCTGCAAGTCGTCTAGAAAGCCATAAAGGATTAATGATGGTAATGACGGGGATAGAAACCAAAAACTATGATAGAGCTTTAACTATTATTAAAGAGCAGCTAAAAGAAATGAAACTTGGTCATTTTACTGAGGATGAATTAGCTCAAACGAAAGCTATGATCCAAAACCAAATGATGGAAACAATAGACACGTCTCGTGGTTATATTGAAGTGTTATATCATAATGTCATAAGTCAATCCAATTTCACAGAAGAGCTATGGAAAGAAAAAATTAATGAAGTGAAAAAAGAAGATGTGATTAAAGTTGGAGAAAAAATTCAGCTCGATACGGTTTACTTTTTGTCAGGAATGGAGGCTTGAGCATGAAAAGAATTGAATTTAAACAACTTGATGAAGAATTATATTTTGAAAAACTAGATAACGGTTTAGATGTATATTGTTTGCCGAAAAGAGGATTTAATAAAACTTTTATTACGTTTACAACAAAATATGGATCTGTTGACAATCACTTTATGCCATTAGGCAGTAATGCGTTTATACAAGTTCCCGACGGCATCGCCCATTTCCTTGAACATAAAATGTTTGAAAAAGAAGATGGAGATGTGTTTCAAACTTTTACAAAACAAGGTGCCTCAGCAAATGCTTTTACATCTTTTACAAGGACTGCATACTTATTTTCCGCTACGAATAACATTTATGAAAATTTAAAAACATTAATCGATATGGTCCAAGTTCCGTATTTTACAGAGCAAACCGTTGAAAAAGAAAAGGGGATCATCGGTCAAGAAATTCAAATGTACAATGATAATCCTGACTGGCGACTCTATTTTGGTACGATTGAAAATATGTATCATAATCATCCTGTAAAAATTGATATTGCAGGCACAATAGAATCTATTGCTGATATTACAAGTGAGTTATTATATGAATGTTACCATACATTTTATCATCCAAGTAATATGTTATTATTTGTCGTCGGTCCTGTAGATCCAAAAGCTATTATTGATATGATTCGAAAGGATCAAGCTGCACGGCCATTTAAAGATCTACCGGAAATTCAAAGACGGTTCGATGATGAACCTGAAAATGTTCGTGAAAATGGAAAAATACTAAAGATGAATGTACAAACACCAAAATGTATGGTAGGAATGAAAGGCAACTTCATTAATCAACAAGGGGATGAAATGCTAAAAACAGAGTTAGCTGTTCAACTTCTTTTAGATTTACTTTTTAGCCGTAGTTCTAATAACTACCGGGATCTCTATGATCAAGGATTAATCGATGACACATTTTCCTACGATTATACACAAGAAGAAACATTCAGCTTTGCTTTAGTTGGTGGTGATACAACCGATCCTGATCAATTAGAAAGTGTAATTAAAAAAGTTTTATTAAAAGCAAAAACACATGAAAATCTTTCTGAACAAGCTTTAGAAAGAATGAAAAAGAATAAGATTGGTTCTTTTTTACGTGCGTTAAACTCCCCGGAATTTATTGCAAACCAATTCACCCGTTATGCGTTTAATGAGATGGATTTATTTCGAGTCGTTCCTATTTTAGAAGAAATCACATTTGATGATGTGAAGAATGTTGCTTCATCATTGATTTCAGAAGATCGTTTAACAGTATGTAAAATCTTGCCGAAAAATGAATAATCAGTTATCTTGAAAGAGGCAATCTTATCTAAAATTGTCTCTTTCTTTTTACATTTTCTAAATTCTTTTTTATAAAGTTAATTTAAAATAGAACATTTTAAAAAAATGAATTATAATCATATGGGGGAGTTATGTTGGAAAAATCCTTTGTTTTAATTACCGGGGCAAGTGGTGGTATCGGTCAATCGATAGCTAAAAAACTTGCAAAAAATGGTCATTCTCTTTATTTACATTATTATACAAACCTTGAGGCCATTTTAGATTTAATGAAAGAATTACGTGAGCTCAATAAAGATGGTGAATATATCCCGATTCAAGCGGATTTACGAACCGAAGAAGGTTGTCAACAATTAACTCATGAAATTTATCAAATACAAGCGATTGTGCATAATAGTGGGATCGCGGTTAACAAAGTATTAACGACCATGTTAACCGAAGAGATCCATGATTTAATATCGTTACATTTAACGGCACCTATATTAATTACGAGAAGTTTGTTACCAAAGTTAATTCGTCAAAAACATGGAGCTATTTGTTTCGTTTCTTCGATTTGGGGACTAACGGGTGCTTCTTGTGAGACAGTATACTCAGCTGTAAAAGGAGGACAAATAAGTTTTGCGAAGGCGTTAAGTAAGGAAGTTGCTCCGAGTGGAATTCGAGTAAACTGTGTCGCTCCAGGGGCAATTCAAACAGATATGTTAAATAATTTAAATGAAGAAGATTTAGAAATTATAAAAAATGAAATTCCTCTTGAAAGACTAGGTAAACCGGATGAAGTTGCAGATGCAGTAGAATATTTATTATCTGACAAAGCTTCTTATATCACTGGCCAAGTGATCAGTGTAAATGGTGGATGGTATGTTTAATTGATAAAAAATCTTTACATAAACTATTTTTTCCAAAAGTATAATTTTTCTCCTCCTAAGCAAAATAGTATTGAACACTTAAAAGGAGGTTCAATACGAATGGGAGTTTTAAATAACTGGGAACAATGGAAAGATTTTTTAGGTGACAAGTTACATCAAGCACAAAAAGCAGGATTGGATCAGGAAGTCATTAATAATCTAGCCCAGGAAGTCGGCGATTATTTAGCAAGTAACGTTGATCCGAAAAATGAACAACAACGGGTCCTTTCTGATTTATGGTCAGTCGCAAACGAAGAAGAGCAACAGGCGATTGCAAATGTGATGGTTAAACTTGTCCAAAATAACGGTTCAAAATAGAGAGGGAAACCTCTCTTTTTCATTGATTAGATTCTGAATTATTGCTATTCAATGATATTTTTATTACAAATACTAGAAAATGATTGTTAAATCTTTCCTAACCACCAAAAATCATTTATTATTTAATATAGTGAAAATGTCTTTAGAATCGGGTGACGATGGTGGAAAAGAAGTTAGTATGGTATTTAGAATATGAAATTATTATAAATAGACCTGGGCTTCTTGGTGATATTTCGTCATTATTAGGAATGTTATCCATAAATATTATTACGATTAATGGAATTGACCGGGGCAGAAGAGGTTTACTTATTTTATCTAGTAAAGAACATATTCAACGTTTAGAACCGATTTTACAAACGATGGAGACAATTCGATTGATCAAGTTAAGAGAACCTACTTTACGGGACCGCCTTGCAGTTCGTCATGGACGTTATATTCAACGAGATGAAGAAGACAAACGAACGTTTCGCTTTGTTCGTGATGAGATCGGTTTATTAGTTGATTTTATGAGTGAAATTTTTAAAGAAGAGGGACATAAATTAATCGGTATTCGTGGCATGCCACGTGTAGGTAAAACAGAATCGCTCGTAGCTGCAAGTGTATCAGCAAATAAAAGGTGGATATTTATATCTTCTACATTGTTAAAACAAACCATTCGCGATAAACTTATTGAAGGTGAATATGACGGTGACAATGTCTATTTGATTGATGGTGCGGTTTCTTTAAAAAGAGGAAATGATCGTCATTGGAGTCTTATACGTGAGATAATGCAATTACCAGCTGTAAAAGTGATAGAGCATCCAGATTTGTTTGTACAAAAAGGAGAATATTCTTTACAAGATTTCGATTATATTATTGAATTGAGAAATAATCAAGAAGAAGAAATCACATACGAAATGGTAAACAAACAAAATACATTATTTGAATTTGATTTTTAAAAATGGAAGGTGTTACCATTGACAGAATTAGGAAATAGATTAAAAGAAGCTCGTGAAACCAAAGGATTAACTTTAGATGATTTACAAGAAATAACAAAAATTCAAAAAAGATATTTAGCAGGCATCGAAGAAGGAAACTTTGATGTGATTCCGGGAAAGTTTTATGTACGTGCCTTTATTAAACAATATGCTGAAGCGGTAGACTTAGATCCTGAATCACTTTTTGAAGAGTTTCGAAATGAAATACCGTCCGTACATGACCAAAATATAACTGAACAATTATCAAGAACACAAACAAGGACGAATGTTGCTAAGGAAACTTCTAGATTTTTGGACAATTTGCCAAAATTGGTAACGGCTCTTATCATAATTGCTATTGTCGTCATTGGTTGGTATTTTTTTACAAAAGCAATGGGGAATAACGATGATGTAGCAAATGCCGGAGAAGACGTTCAAACTCCATCAGTTAGTTACGATGAAGTTGGCGAGCCTTCTGAAAATGATAAGACGGACATTGCCGACGATGATTCTGAAACAGAAAAGGCGAATGATAATGATCAAAAAAATGAAGCGTTAGAGGAAGAACAAGAACCTGATTCGAAAACTCAACAATTAAAAGCCATTCAAACAGAAGGGACGACAACTACATACGAATTAACAAACGCAGATACGTTTAAGTTAGAAGTAAAGGTAACGCCAGGAGGTCAATCTTGGGTAGAAGTGTACAACACAGATAAAAGTAAGCAGTTTTTTAAAGAAATGTTAACAGAAGAAAACCCACAGTCATATGATTTTTCTGAAGAAAATGGTGCACGATTAAGAATAGGTGCAACAGGTGTAACGGAAATCTATGTTAATGGAGAAAAATTGGAATATGCCACAGAGGCAACCGTTCAAAATATTATTATTCAATATAACAACGATGAAGAATAGTCATGCTTGATTGATGACTATTTTCTTCTGTTTTTTAACCACTTTTTGCCAATAGATTATTTTCGTTATAAAATGGTCATGTAGTATTTACATCATTGAATATTTTGGAGGTTTAAAAAGTGAATATACCAAATCGAATTACGTTAGCACGTGTATGTATGATCCCTTTATTTGTTATTTTTATGGTTTTGGATTTTCCTTGGGGAGAAGTACAGTTTGGGGACGTCACATTAACTGTTGCACAACTGCTTGCAACACTTATTTTTATCATTGCGTCAACAACTGACTGGATTGATGGTTATTATGCTAGAAAATACAATCTCGTTACCAATTTAGGAAAATTTTTAGATCCATTGGCAGATAAACTATTAGTATCAAGTGCATTTATTATTTTGGTGGAATATGGACTGGCACCTTCATGGGTCGTCATATTAATCATTAGTCGAGAATTTGCTGTAACAGGCCTACGACTCATATTAGCTGGGGGAGGCGAAGTTGTAGCAGCAAATATGCTAGGGAAAATAAAAACATGGACTCAAATCATTGCCATTATTGCTTTATTACTAGAAAATGTGCCTTTCTCATACATTGATTTTCCGTTTGCTGATATTATGTTGTATATAGCACTATTCTTTACGTTATGGTCTGGACTTGATTATTTTATGAAAAATAAGCAAGTTTTTTCTCAGTCAAAATAATCGATTGACGACACTTAGGAGGGGAATGGATGAAAAATGCCGAAATCATTGCTGTCGGTTCCGAAATTTTACTTGGTCAAATCACAAATACAAATGCAAAATTTATTTCAGAACATTTAGCGAAATTAGGAATCAACGTCTATTTTCATACGGTGGTTGGTGATAATCCAAAGCGTTTACTAAACGCTGTAAAAGTTGCTGAATCAAGGGCTGATATGATCATATTTACCGGTGGCTTAGGTCCCACGAAAGATGATCTAACGAAAGAAACATTGGCCAATCATTTAGGTGTTAAACTAAAATACGATGATCAAGCTTTACGCTCAATAGAAAACTTTTTTCAAAAAAGAAACCGTGTAATGACAGAAAATAATAAAAAACAAGCCCTGATATTTTCAGGTGCACATTGCCTACCGAATGATAACGGAATGGCACCTGGTATGTTTTTCATTAAAAATAATCGGACTTATATCCTCTTACCAGGACCACCAAGTGAAATGGAACCAATGTTCACTACATATGCTATACCGGAAATTCTAAAAAGGATTGAAAAGGTAGAACAAATTGAATCCAGAGTGCTACGTTTTTATGGAATTGGTGAGTCACAACTGGAAGTGGAACTTGAAGATCTTATTGATGCACAAACAAACCCAACACTAGCACCGCTTGCTGTAGATGGAGAAGTAACGGTACGAATGACTGCTAAACATGTGTCCGATGATGAAAGAAAATTATTACTTGATCAAATGGAAGAGCAAATTTTAGCTCGAGTTGGACAGTATTTATATGGATATGGGGAAACGACATTACTAAATGAAATGGGGAAGCTGCTTAAGGAAAACAATGCAACAATTGCTGTTGCCGAGAGCTTAACAGGAGGACTGTTTCAAGAAGAAGTAACTTCAATAGCAGGTTGTAGCAAATGGTTTAAAGGTGGCATAGTTTCATACGCGAAAGAAGTAAAAATAAACAGTCTAGGTGTGAAGAAGGAAACCGTTGATAAGTATGGGGTTGTGAGTGAGCAATGCGCCCGAGAAATGGCTGAAAACATTCGGAAACTAATGGATTCAAATATCGGCATAAGTTTTACAGGTGTTGCGGGACCTGGTCCCCTCGAAGGAAAAGAGCCTGGAACCGTTTATATCGGTTTGTCCTTTAAAGAGAAACCAACGAAAAGTTATTATATGAATTTTTTTGGTAATCGAGAAGTGGTACGGGTACGTTCCGTAAAACATGGTGCTTGGTTAGTTTACAACGAACTTCGTGAAATAGGCAAAATGTAATGTCAGTGGGATTTTCACTCCCACTGTTTTCTATTTTTATAGACTATGCCTTCATTATATAAAAGCATGATATTATTTATCGGTGAAATACTAAAATTAGGAGACAATTTTACTAAGTAGGGGATTTTAAATGATAGAAAAATTAAATGCAATATACAATCAGGCTGTAGAAAGAACAAAGGAAAAAATAATTGAAGATATTGAACGTTTTATGGAATGGCATGAACAAAAGCCGAGTCTTACTGAATATTTACAAAAACGAAATCAATTTATTCAACATATATGGAATAATATTTGGTCAAATAAAGCTCAAAGTGCTTTCTCAGTAAAAGAGCGAAAAAAATATTTAATTGAAAAAGGTATTGCGTTTGATGAAACAAATAAGAAACTAGTAAAAAAATTATTTATTAACACGATTATAGAACATCATCCATTTCCTGTGATGGAATGGATAAAACAAAATATAACAGAAGAACTTTGGAATCAATTGTTTGAAGAAACAAAACAAAAGAGAATGGAAATTGAAAAACAACGTCTATTTGAGCAAACTCGACAAACGGTTGAAGCAGAAATTCATAAATTAATAAGAAAACGAATCGACGAGTTTTTTCATCAATTTTATACGTATGTTCGTTATCGTGCTGCAGTCCAACTAAAAAAAGATATGAACGGAACGATTCGCTATAAATTAGTAGGAAGAAATTGGGAAAATGAACGGTTAGTGAAAAATGGATATATACAACCGGAAGTTTATAAGCAAGTCAACCAATTTTTTGAGGAATTTACTGGTGGATACGTTGAAGGATATGATTTTGGAAAACTTTATTGGGACTTCGAAACCTACGGTGACCGATATTTCCATTACATAACAGATTATACATATGATATTTTCACGGATGAATTTGCTGCAAACTTTTCCCACGTTTACACAATATATGAGCGGGAAACGGGAAAGTCTCTTAAACAAAAACGATTTATAAAAATAATATCTGATCAAGTCGAAAAACTGGCTGATGAATTTTACAAACTAATTGCTTACGAATATGTATCCGATTTGTTAGAAACGGCAGAAATCCCTTATGATGTTCTTCCGCACTTACAATTATTAAGTGAACATCAAAAACGTCAAGAAGAGCGAAGGATACAAGAGGAAATTGAAAGAAAACGAAAACAAGAAAAAGAACGACGGATGATGGCCGATGTTTTTGGTCAAGCAACCCGTCCAAAGGGAGACAAATCTGTCCATTATATTCTACATATCGGTGAAACGAATACGGGAAAAACATTCCGTGCATTAGAGAGTCTAAAACAAGCATCATCTGGATGTTATTTAGCCCCCTTGCGCTTACTAGCGTTAGAAGTATATGAAAAGTTAAATGCAGATGGGATACCATGTAATTTAAAAACGGGTGAAGAAGAGAAAGAAACAGATGGGGCCAAACATGTTGCTAGTACTGTCGAGATGTTTTATGAAAAAGATGATTTCAATTGTATTGTTATAGATGAGGCGCAAATGATTGCTGATCAAGAGAGAGGATTTGCCTGGTATCGGGCCATAACAAGTGCTAATGCAAATGAAGTTCATATAATCGGTAGTAAAAATAGTAAAGAAATGCTTCTTCAGTTATTGGAAGGATCTGATATTACTCTTTATGAATATGAGCGAGAAATTCCGTTACGTGTTGAACATAAGAATTTTTCAATTGACCATACAAAAAAGGGCGACGCATTAATTTGTTTTTCTCGAAAACGGGTGTTAGAAACGGCTAGTTTACTTCAAAGACGAAGAAAAAAGGTGAGCATGATTTATGGAAGTATGCCACCGGAAACAAGGAAAAAACAAATCGAAAGGTTTATTAAAGGTGAAACCCATGTTGTTGTTTCAACGGATGCCATTGGAATGGGATTAAACTTACCGATTAAGCGAATTGTATTTTTAGAAAATGAAAAATTTGATGGCATACGGAAACGCCGTTTAACATCGCAGGAAGTAAAACAAATTGCAGGTCGAGCAGGTAGAAAAGGAATTTATAATGTCGGAAAAGTTGCTTTTGTTTACGATTATAAAAAAATGGAAGAGCTATTATTTAAAGAAGATGTTCCTTTAAAAACCTTTACAATTGCGCCAACGAATGCGATGTTGGAACGATTTCAAAAGTATAGTCATCATTTAGGAGACTTTTTTGAATTATGGAAAAAATTTAAAAATCCAAAAGGAACTGTGAAAGCCCCGCTCACGCAAGAACAGGAATTATATGAGTTAATTAAAGATACCGAAATTGAAGCTCGTTTCTCTATTGTAGATTTGTATGGCTTTTTACATTTACCGTTTTCATCAGGGGAAAAAGCTTTAACAGAACTTTGGCTGGAAACAATGCAGGCAATTGTAAACAATGATGAATTACCAGAACCACCAGTGAAAAGAGGTAACCTTGAACAAATTGAACTAACGTATAAAGCCATTGGTTTACATTTATTATTTTTATATAAATTAGGTAAAAAAACGGAAGCGAGTTACTGGGAACGATTGCGCCAGGAAATTAGTGATGAGGCAAACGACTTTTTAAAGAAAGCCCTTGATACGCATAAAAAACAGTGCAAACGTTGCGGTAAAAAATTATCTTTCGATCATCCTTACGCGATTTGTGATCGATGTTACAATAGAAGATTTTATCACGAAAAAAATCACAAATAAAATTGTGATAACATACAAAAATGGATGGAGTGTATATTTGTGCCAAAAGTATTAGTTGATGCTGATGGTTGCCCGGTTATCGATTTAACAATTGAAATAGCAAAGGATTATAATTTGCATGTTATTTTAATTTGTGATACATCTCATCGGATAGAACGGGAGGGGGCTGTAACGGTCCTAGTTGATAAAGGTAACGATGCAGTTGATTTTGTTTTAGTGAATCGGGTTGAAAAAGGAGATATCGTGGTTACGCAAGATTACGGTTTAGCTGCAATGGTGTTAGCGAAAAAAGGTTATGCGATAAATCAAAACGGTTTGGTTTATACTATGGATAATATTGATCGGCTCTTACATATACGACATATTTCCAAAAAGGCAAGAAGATCCGGGAATCGAGTGAAGGGGCCAAAAAAGAGGTCAATAGAAGATGATTATAAATTTGCACATAGCTTCACCCGGTTATGTGAAAATGTATGTAATAATGATAATAATGTTATGTAAACGTGTTGTCATTTAAATGATGGGGCTGAATCTTGTCAGCCCCACTTAATTATTTTCCAATAAACATCTGTGTCCAGTGATAACCAGTTTCTTCAAAACCAACACCGATATGTGTAAAGTTTGGATTTAGGATATTCGCACGGTGACCTTCACTATTCATCCAAGCATTGACTACTTCTTCTGGTGTACGTTGCCCTTGGGCGATATTTTCTCCAGCAGAATTGTATGAGATACCAAAGTCCCTTATCATATCAAATGGTGATCCATAAGTTGGACTCGTATGTGAGAAATAATTGTTTTGTTGCATATCCTCAGATTTTTTTTGCGCCACGTTACTTAATGCCGCGTCAGCAATTAATGGTTTTAATCCATTCTTTTGTCTATGTTGGTTCGTCAAGTCGATCACTTGTTGAGCAAACTCGCTAATTCCTGCGGTCGGCTGTTGAGCTTGTTGATTACGCTCAGCTGTTTGTTGCTTTTGAGTTTCTTGTGGCTCGGTAGGAGGTTGTTGCTGTTTTTCAGCGGCATTTTTCTTTGCTTCAATATTATTGGCATATTCCTTTATTTTATTGATCAGTTGTTTTTTCTTTTCCTCATCTACTTTTACGAAATCGTATTTTGCTTCTTGAATAACAATGGCTTTCGTATGTGGA
Source organism: Pallidibacillus thermolactis (assembly GCF_025660415.1). Classification (NCBI taxonomy): domain Bacteria; kingdom Bacillati; phylum Bacillota; class Bacilli; order Caryophanales; family Bacillaceae; genus Pallidibacillus; species Pallidibacillus thermolactis. Next base: position 13,874 of record NZ_JAOUSE010000002.1, on the reverse strand, counting down.
TAATTTTCACTATTTTGATTCGTATTTAATGCAGAAATATTATCGTCATCATGTTTGTTTTGATATTTATTCAGGTTATTACCATACATACGATTTTTATTTGTCACATACTTATATGGATTTTCATTTACATTTTCTGGATATCTTGTATTCGTTACATCATTATCATTGTTCCTTGTATTATCTATCCCATTACATGCTGTTAATAAAAAAGCTGTTGTCGCTATAATAAATAATTTTTGTAAATATTTGTTCAACTTCATCCTCTCCTATCTTTATTATATGGGACATTTTTAGCTTTCATCTTTTATGAAAAAATATAAATGGAAATTATAGATAAGAGAGGACGCTTTTAAAAAATATTGATGTGGATGAATTTATCCATGGTTATGTTAATTCCAATAATGATTTTGAATCTTAAATGATCACTGGTTTCAACAAAACAATAAATTCAAAGGGATGTATTTCCATAAACTCACCATCAAAATATCTCTCATTGTATATCTCCATTTGATTTGACACCATAATTTGCCATCTACTTGAGGTAGGAAGATGAATTTGATACTTTTGATTCGTAGGATTGATATATATCACGAAATCTTCTTCATTTCCTAAAAGGATGTAACCAAAAATAGGAGGAGGCGTATTTAAAATATACAGACACCACAAGATGTCTTCCTTCGTTTGTAGACGAAAATGTTTATAATTTTTTCTTAACTTAATAAGAGCTTTGACATATTCAATGTTAGCTAGTTCTTCTTCCCGTTTTAACCAGTTTAGCTCATTTATATGATCACCAGCATTATAACTATTTTCAACACCGCTTTTTGTTCGAAACCATTCTTGACCACCATGAATAAAAGGAACACCTTGAGCTAGAATGGTAATCCCTGTTGCAATTTGATGCATTTTTTTCCTAATATGTGCGGGTTCATCATTGTTTGTCAATGCTAAACGGTCCCATAATGTATGATTATCATGACATTCGACATAATTGACCGTTTGTGTGGGTTCTGAAACAACAGGGTTTCCAAATTTTTCCAAACAGCATCCGGATATTAGGGCAGGTAATCTTTCAAAAAATGTACCATATCCATTGGCATATCCTCGTTCAAAGGCATTGAATAATCCACCTTTTAACGTATCTCTAAAGTAGTCATTAAAAAACCGGATTCCTTTTAAATTATGTGAGTTGTTCATTGTCGCTTTTTTTTCTGGAGATAGCGGTGTCGGCATATCCCAACCTTCACCTAGTAGCATGATTGGTGTTTTTTCTTGTAAACATCTGTTCCTTATTTCAATCATTGTGTCGATATCGAGAATCCCCATTAAATCAAAGCGAAAGCCATCAACTTTATATTCTGTCAGCCAAAAATCAACGGTATCTAATATAAATTTTCTTGCCATGATTCGTTCGGAAGCAAAGTCATTTCCACAACCACTACTATTAGCAAGCATACCATTTTCATGAAAACGGAAATAATATCCAGGAACTAATTTTTCAAAATTTGTCTCTTCAATTGTTTCTTTTATAAAAACATGATTAAAGACGACATCGATAATAATTGCTATACCAACTTCATGAAATGCATGGATCATCCTTTTACATTCATCGATACGTTTAATCGGGTCATTTGTACAAGTTGCGTAACTTCCTTCAGGAACTTGATAAAGAAGTGGATCATATCCCCAATTGTAATTCATTTTCGGATTTAGTTCATCAACCCTTGCAAAATCATTAATTGGCAGTAGTTCAACATGGGTAACTCCTAATTCAATCAAATAATCTAAGCCTGTGGAATAGCCGTTTTTTGTTTTTGTATTTTTTTCTGTTAAACCGAGAAATTTTCCTTTATTTGATATCCCACTGTCATTGTTTATTGTGGCATCTCTGACAGAAAGTTCATAAATGATAGCATCTTGTAAATTCCCTTTAAAAGGTCGATTTTCTATTTTTCTAAAAGTACGTGAAAAATCAACAATGACTCCACTTTTCGTGTTTGCTAAACTTGATTTCGCATACGGATCAATGACCTGATGGACCTTCCCATTTACAGCTACTTCAAATTCATACATATACCCATGCCAATCACCTGGAATTGTAATGGTCCATATGCCTTTTTCCTTTCGATTCATTGGGTATTTTGTCGTATTGATAATCACTTGCACTTTAGTTGCAGTTGGTGCCCAAACAGTAAACGTTGTCGAGTGCTTGGAACAAATGGCACCTAGTTGTGCATCTGGAGCAGTATAATGTTTTTCGAACCATGGCGTACGGACTATTTTTCCTGCATAAATAGGGATTTCCAATTCCTTCCATTGTAAAAATAACGTTTCACCTAAAGGAAGTTCTTTTTCATAAAAGAAATGCACGGTTTGGTCATTGACAAGCTGTTTTCCAGTGATTGGTATAGATTGATCTTTATCTTTCCAATACACTACAGGCAAGTTCATTTCATGAACATTTAAGGCGCACGCATCAAAATTGACTGTAAGCATATGAATATCATCAATCCATGCGATAGGTTGTTCCACTATTAGCACCTCATTTGTATACGTTTTCACACTTTGTTATCTTAAGATAAATTAACAAACCATTTATATTCACTTCAAACCCAATTTATATAATTTTAACAGAAAGAAAAATAAATGAAACCTTTCACAAAGATTTTTATTTTTGAATAATTTGTCGAATGATAACTATTGAAATAATAAAGAAAATATATATAATTAGCATTAATTATAAAAATAAAAGAACGAATTTTTTTTCTTTAAGAAAGGAGGGATAATTTGTACTATAATATTTCGGAAACAGATATCTATCTATTTCATCAAGGTACAAATTATTATTCTTATAAAATGTTAGGTTGCCATCATATATTATGGAAAGGTCAACTAGGGTTTCGCTTTTCAACATGGGCACCCCATGCAAAAAAGGTTTCCGTTGTTGGTGATTTTAACAACTGGAATCCAAATCGTCACCAATTACATAAAGTTAATAATGAAGGGCTCTGGATCGGTTTTTTTACCGATGTTCCGGAAGCAGTAAATTATAAATATGCGATTATTACTGCAGATGGTCAGGAAATTCTAAAAGCTGATCCATATGCTTTTTATTCTGAATTACGGCCCAATACAGCATCGATTACAACAAAAGCATCACGTTTCCATTGGACAGATAAGAAGTGGAGGCAACAAAGAAAAAAGTTCAATCCCTATTCTTCTCCTATTTCTATCTATGAAGTTCATCTGGGAACGTGGAAGAAAAAAGAGGGTAAATTTTATACATATCGAGAACTAGCGCATGAGCTAATACCATATGTGAAAAAATTAGGTTTTACACATATTGAATTACTTCCATTGTCAGAACATCCCTTTGATTTATCATGGGGATATCAAATTACCGGTTATTATTCTGTAACTTCACGTTATGGAACCCCAGAGGAATTTAAATATTTCGTTAATGAGTGTCATAATCATAATATAGGTGTCATCATGGATTGGGTGCCTGGACATTTTTGTAAAGATGCACATGGATTAAGAAAGTTTGATGGTCAGCCTTTATACGAATATCAAGATCCAAAAAAAGCTGAAAAACATGGATGGGGGACACTTGCTTTTGATTTTGGAAGACCTGAAGTACAAAGTTTTTTAATATCTAATGCGATCTATTGGATTGAAGAGTTTCACATTGACGGTTTACGTGTTGATGCGGTTGCGAGTATGATGTATCTGAATTTTGATCGACCCGAATGGGAGGAAAAAATATATAACTCCTTTGGTGATGAAATAAATTTAGAAGCATTAGCGTTTATTCGGAAGTTGAATAAGGTTGTTTTTGAAAAGGAACCAAACTTTTTAATGATGGCGGAAGATAGTTCTGATTACCCATTAGTTACTGCTCCAACCTATCTAGGTGGATTAGGCTTTAATTATAAATGGAATATGGGCTGGATGAACGATATGTTGAAATATATGAAAAAGGATCCAGTCTATCGTAAATGGCATCATCAGTTAATTACATTTTCTTATATGTATGCTTTTTCTGAAAATTTTTTGCTACCCTTATCACATGATGAGGTTGTCCATGGGAAAAAATCACTTCTTGATAAAATGCCGGGTGACCAATGGCAACAATTTGCCAATCTCCGTTTGCTCTATGGGTATATGTTTACTCACCCAGGAAAGAAATTATTGTTTATGGGAGGAGAGTTTGGTCAATATGCAGAATGGAAAGATAAAGAGCAATTAGATTGGCATTTATTTGAGTATCCGTTACATAATCAAATGTACCATTATTTTAAAACTTTAAACCATTTTTATCGAAAACATTCAGAACTTTATGAATTAGACCACGATTCACAAGGGTTTGAGTGGATTGATCCGCATAATATCGAACAAAGCATAATCGCCTTTATTCGTCGCAATAAAGCAAATGAAGAATTAATTGTCATTTGTAATTTTACACCTGTTGTGTACTACGATTATAAAATCGGAGTTCCACAACCAGGAACTTATGTTGAAATTTTTAATTCAGATGCAGTTCAATATGGTGGATCTGGTCAGACCAGTGAAAGTGAACATTTTAGTATACCTAAAAAATGGCATGGTTTTGGTCAACATATCAAAGTAAAAATTCCACCATTGGCAATTGCAATATATAAAAAAATAAAAGAAGAAAAAGAGGAGGAGATCTCTTGAAAGAATGTGTCGGAATGTTATTGGCTGGTGGGGAAGGGAAAAGACTTGGATTGTTAACCCATGATTTAGCAAAACCTGCAGTACCCTTTGGAGGTAAATATCGTATTATTGATTTTACTTTAAGTAATTGTACAAATTCTAGCATCTTTACGGTCGGTGTACTTACACAATATTCACCTTTAGAACTTACAAAACATATTGGCAATGGTCAGCCGTGGGAAATGAATCGCAGTGACGGTGGGATTACGGTTTTATCTCCTTATACAGCAAAACATGGTGGAGACTGGTATTCTGGTACTGCCGATGCCATTTACCAAAATATCCATTTTATCGAACAATATAATCCAAAATATGTCCTTGTTATGTCTGGTGATCATATTTATCAAATGGATTACCAACAACTATTAAAACAGCATAAAGAAATGAAGGCAGATGCAACAATTTCAGTGATTGAAGTTCCATGGGAAGAAGCATCTCGCTTTGGCATTTTAAATACAAATGAAAAGTTAAAAATCTATGAATTTGAAGAGAAACCAAAACAGCCGAAAAATAATTTGGCATCAATGGGAATATATGTGTTTACATGGGAAGTTTTAAAAAGATATTTAATTAAAGATGCACAGTTAAGCACTTCAAGCCATGATTTTGGTAAAGATATCATTCCGGCAATGCTACATGACGGATTAAAATTATACGCTTTTAAATTCCAAGGATATTGGAAAGATGTTGGAACAATCCAAAGTTATTGGGAAGCAAATATGGATTTGTTAAAAGAAGATAGTGAGTTAGATTTAGACAATAAAAAATGGCGTATTTATACAAATAATTCACATTTCCCTCCTCAATTTATTTGTGGAAGTGCAACGGTAAAAAATTCAATTGTCAATGATGGATGTAAAATTTTAGGTGGGGGCATTGAGAAGTCGATTCTATTTCGTGATGTAGAAATTCAAAAAGATGCGGTTGTCACCCAATCGATTCTACATTCTGGTGTAAAAGTAGGAAGAAAGTGCGTATTAGAGAAAGTAATCGTTATGGAAAACACAATTATACCAGATGGTACACATATTGTTGCAGCATCTAGTGATGATCCAGTGGTTATCAATCAAGAAATATTGGAACAAAAAACATATGTCATTGGCGGTGAAAATCGATGAAACGATTAATGGGACTTATTAATTTAGATCATGAACATCATTTATTTAATGAATTAACGTACTTTCGCAATAGTGCATCAATTCCTTTTGCCGGAAGATACAGACTAATCGATTTTACATTGTCAAATATCGTGAATACTGGAATAGAAGAAGTAGCCATCTTTGTTCGGAACAAATATCGATCATTACTTGATCATCTAGGCACAGGAGAAAATTGGGATTTGAACCGAAGAAACGGTGGTTTATTTATCCTACCTCCGGACTGGCATGATCCTTCCGATAAATCAAAGGGAGATTTACAATTTTTCCATAATAATCGTGATTATTTTCATCGTAGTAATGCCGAGTATGTTTTAATCAGTGGAAGTCAGTTTATTACCAACACTGATTATAAAGAAGCCTTTCAATTTCATTTAGATCGTGGTGCTGATGTAACCTTAATTTCGACACAAGTGGAAAAGCTTCTACCCGAACACGAACGTTTTTTCAAAGTAGAGGCAGACGATTTGGGATGGGTTAAAAACATAACGAATGATAAACATAATCCATTAATTTTTACCGGTATTTATATCATAAACAAGGAACTGTTAATGAAACTCGTTGATGAATGTATTGCTTATCATAAAGATCACTTTTTTGTACACGGTGTTGCGGAAAAAATCAATCAACTTAAAATTCAAAATTATCGGTACCGTGGTTATAGTGCATTTATCAATTCTATAGAAAGTTATTATCGACAAAATATGAAATTATTATGCTTAGAAGACTACGAGAAATTATTTTATCAGAAACATTTAGTGCGGACGAAAATTTCGAATAATCCATCTGTACAATATAAAAAGCATGCGCAAGTAAATCGTTCTATATTGGCAAATGGATGTGTCATCAATGGGAAAATTGAAGGAAGCATATTATTTAGAGGAGTCGAAGTTCATAAAGGTTCTTCAATAAAAAATTCAATTATCATGCAACGATGCACAATTGAAGAAGATGTTTATTTAGAAAATGTCATTCTTGATAAAGATGTTCAAATTACGAAAGGCCAACGATTAATTGGTTCTCCAGATAAACCTTTTGTTGTTGCGAAACGACAAGTCATTTAGATTATATAAATTATTTTAGTAGGGAGGAGAGAGAAAAATTGGAAAAAGTACTTTTTGTAGCATCGGAATGTGCACCATTTATAAAAACTGGGGGCTTAGGGGATGTTGTTGGCTCTCTTCCTCAAAGTTTAAAAGAACATGAAAATATCGATGTTCGTGTCATTTTACCATTTTATGATGAAATGAGTGAAGAATGGAAAAGGAAAGTTGAGTATTTGACAACATTGAATGTAAAACTAGGTTGGCGCAATCAAGAAGCTACCATATATTGGTTGAAATACAATCACATTATTTATTATTTCATTGCCAACGACTATTATTTTACGAGGAAAGGTATATATGGCTATTATGATGATGGCGAAAGATTTGTCTTTTTCTCCCATGCCGTTATCGAAAGCCTTAAAGTCTTGGATTTCCAACCAGATATTTTACACGGTCACGACTGGCAAGCAGGAATCGCTGTTGCATTAGCAAAAATATTGCAGCCGACTCCAAATTTAAAAACTGTCTTAACAATTCATAATATAAAATATCAAGGCATTATGCCATTGGACATGTTTGATGACTTTTTCTTATTACCAAGGGAACATGTAAGTGGGATGGAATGGAACAGCATGTTAAATTGTTTAAAAGCGGGCATATTTCATGCTGATAAAGTGACAACCGTTAGTCCATCGTATGCAGAAGAAATTCAATATCCATATTATAGTGAAGGGCTCCATCCAATCTTGAAACAAAAAGCCCAAAGTTTGCAAGGTATTATAAATGGGATCGATACGAAAGTGTATAACCCTTTAACAGACCCTTTTATCCCGGTAAATTATCGTTCTGCTCGTAGTAAAAAGAAAGACAATAAAGTGTATCTGCAAGAAGAATTAGGATTGCCGATTGATCGTGAAAAACCACTTTATATTTTAATTTCTCGATTAGTCGAACAAAAAGGTATTCATTTGTTAATGCATATTTTTGATGAATTTATCCAAAGTGATGTTCAGTTTATTGTTCTTGGTACAGGAGAAGCACAGTTTGAAAACTTTTTTAAATATGTCAATGATCAGTATCCTGATAAAGTTCGGTCCTTAATTACCTTTAGTGAATCCTATGCAAGGAAAATGTATGCGGCTGCAGACTTCTTTCTCATGCCATCTAAATTTGAACCTTGTGGACTATCTCAACTAATTGCCTTGCAATATAAAACAGTACCAATTGTAAGAGAAACAGGTGGTTTAAGAGATACGATACAACCGTATAATGAAATAACAGGAGAAGGGAATGGGTTTAGTTTTTCAAACTATAATGCCCATGATTTTCTACATGTTTTACGTTATTCTTTAGATATTTACTACCGACCTGAGCATTTTCAACAATTGTTAAAAAATGTGAATAAAAGTCAATTTAGCTGGAAAGATTCTGCAAAGGAATATGCTCATTTATATAAAACTCTATTACCGACAACGATCACCATTTAAGGAGGTACTTGGTTGAGTACAGGATCAGTATACACTACGGAATGGCTAAAGAAACGTGTTATCGAAGTGATTTCAAAACAATTTGGAAAATCAGTTAAAGAAGCTTCAAAAAAAGATATGTATTTCGCCCTAGCTAATGTTGTAAACAGTGAAATTCGCGAAAAGTGGCAAAATACGAATAAAAAATATAACGAGAATGGTCATAAGCAGCTTTATTATTTATCAATGGAGTTTTTAATTGGTCGGTTATTAAGAAATAACTTATTAAATTGTGGGTTATTGCAAGTTACTGAAAAAGTGATGGAAGAATTAGGATTTCAATTAGACGCTATATTAGAAGAAGAGGAAGATGCAGGGTTAGGGAATGGGGGATTGGGTAGACTAGCTGCCTGTTTTCTTGATTCTCTTGCTTCATTAAAATATCCTGGTCACGGATTTGGGATCCGCTATCGATATGGTTTATTTGAACAAAGAATTATACATGGTAATCAAGTAGAATTGCCGGATAATTGGCTTACAGAACCATATCCTTGGGAAACGAGGAAAGAAGATGAGGCCATTATTGTCCAATTTCATGGCAATGTCCACATGTTTAAGCGAAATGACGGTTCGTTAGAATTTAAATATGAAAATACAGATAAAGTTTTGGCGATACCGTATGATGTACCTATAGTTGGTTATCAAAATGATACGGTAAATACATTACGGCTTTGGAGTGCAGAACCAATTTATTACGATAAGGTCGATAGTTTGGACGATATGTTTTTCAGGGATTTAAACCATCAACATTCGATCGAACAAATTTCTGGATTTCTTTACCCTGATGATTCTAGTTTAGAAGGAAAAGAATTACGATTAAAGCAACAATACTTTCTAACTTCGGCAACAATCCAACATATTATTAAACAATTTAAAAACAATTACAGACTCCCTTTAACAAGGCTACATGAAAAAGTTGTTATTCAAATTAATGATACTCATCCAACCCTTGCCATACCAGAATTAATGAGAATATTAATGGATGAGGAGAGATTCGGATGGGACGAAGCCTGGGAAATTACCACGAACGTTTTTGCATACACGAATCATACAATTATGGAAGAAGCATTGGAAACTTGGCCAATTGATTTGTTTAAAAATCTCTTACCAAGAATATATATGATTGTTCATGAAATCAATGAACGATTTTGTAAAAGACTTTGGTTTGATTATCCGGAAATGCGTGAAAGAATCCCGAATATGGCGATCATCGCATATGGAAAAATCCACATGGCCCGACTTGCTATGGTCGGCAGCTTTTCAGTCAATGGTGTCGCCAAACTTCATACCAAAATTTTAAAAGAAAAAGTCATGAATGATTTTTACACTATTGAACCGCATAAATTTAACAATAAAACGAATGGAATTACGCATAGACGCTGGCTATTACAAATTAATCCGAAGCTTGGTAATTTAATAACGGAATTAATCGGACCGCAATGGATTCTCCGACCAAAACAGATGATCCATTTATTAAAGTATTCCAAGGATAGGACAATCCTTGAAAAATTCGATAGGGTTAAAAACAAAAATAAACAAACATTAGCCAATTATATTTATGAACAAACAGGCATAAAAGTGGATACAAGTTCGATTTTTGATGTACATATTAAACGACTCCATGAATATAAACGTCAATTGTTAAATGTTTTTCATATCATTTATTTATATCATGAATTGAAGGATAATCCGAATTTAGATATTACGCCTCGGACATTTATCTTTGGAGCAAAAGCAGCACCAGGTTATCATATTGCAAAAGAAATCATTAAATTAATTAATAGTGTGGCAACAAAAGTAAATAATGATCCAGATGTAAAGGACAAACTAAAAGTTATCTTTTTAGAAAATTATAATGTTAGTCTAGCTGAGAAAATTATACCTGCTGCTGATGTGAGTGAGCAAATTTCGACAGCTAGTAAAGAAGCATCTGGGACCGGGAATATGAAGTTAATGATGAATGGTGCATTAACCATTGGAACGTTGGATGGTGCAAATGTAGAAATTTGTGAACTCGTTGGTAAAGAAAACATGTTTATTTTTGGTCTTAAAGCTGAAGAAGTGATCGCTTTTTATGAACAAGGGGGCTATGATGCAAGGGATATTTATAATACCGATGACCGAATTCGACGTATAATGGATTTATTAAATGACGGGGAATTCGGTAAGCAAAGTATTGAATTTAAGGATATTTATTATCATATTTTGTATCATAATGATCCTTACTTTGTCCTTAAAGATTTTGAATCTTATTTGGAAGCCCATGAATTAATTGATCAAACATATCGCGATAAGTACACTTGGACCCATAAAAGTGCTGTGAATATTGCCCATTCAGGGAAATTTTCCAGCGATCAAACGATCCAAGAATATGTGAATGATATTTGGAAAATTAAAAAACTTTAAAAGATTATAAGGGTATAGTAACAATCTGTCGCAAGCCTATTTAGGCTTGGAAACGGATTGCTTACTATACCTTTATTTTTATAAAAATTCCATAAACAAACAATCATAAACTTTATGTTACTAGACAGAATGTAGTTAAAGGTAAATTATGATTGATCATCAAAATAAGGTAGGTGAAAAAATGGTGCTGTTTCAATCAAATGATCATTATATGCCTGGAGATATTGTCTATGTCATTTATAGAAATCCACATACACAAAACGTTGCCAATATACAAGAAGCGGCGGTTGTACGCCACCCAGAAAACGAAAATGAATTAGCACTTTTTTTATATGAAACCTATTATCCACTTACAGATGAAATTGCTGTTTTTAAAACGGAAACGGAAGCGCAAGCAGCCTATGAATACTATTTTGGTGATGAAGAACAAGAATCGTTTTTCGGATAATTTATTTCAATAAAAGGAAAGGGATGTGTATGGTTAAACCATTTATTCCAAAATTAGTATATTTTGAGCCAAAAGCACTGGACTATCCATTAGGGCAGCAATTATTTGAAAAATTTAAAAACATGAATATTGAAATTCGATATACTACATCACATAATCAAATCCGGAATTTACCAGGTGAAAATGATTTCCAAAAATATCGTGTTGCCAAATCGACATTAGTTGTCGGCATTAGAAAGACTTTAAAGTTCGATACTTCCAAACCGTCTGCAGAATATGCCATACCGCTTGCTACGGGCTGTATGGGACATTGTCATTATTGTTACTTACAAACAACCATGGGCTCAAAACCATATATACGGACATATGTTAATGTTGAGGAAATTTTAGAGCAGGCTGATAAATATATGGAAGAACGTGCCCCAGAAATTACAAGATTTGAGGCAGCATGTACTTCAGATATTGTCGGCATTGATCATTTAACCCATACATTAAAGAGGGCCATTGAACATTTCGGACAGTCAGATCTTGGTCAGCTTAGGTTTGTTACTAAATTTGAACATGTCGACCATTTACTTGATGCAAAACATAATGGGAAAACAAGATTCCGTTTCAGTATTAATGCTGATTATGTAATACGCTATTTTGAACCAGGAACATCACGGCTTGATAAAAGAATTGAAGCAGCTGCAAAAGTTGCTAAGGCAGGGTACCCTTTAGGTTTTATTGTTGCACCAATCTACTTACATGAAGGTTGGGAAGAAGGATATTATCAAATGTTTGAAAAATTAGATGCGGAACTTCCTCAAGAAGCTAGAAAAGATATCACATTTGAATTTATACAACATCGATTTACAAAACCAGCGAAACGAGTGATACAAAAAAACTATCCAATGACAAAATTAGAACTAGATGAAGAAAAAAGAAAATATAAATGGGGGAGATACGGTATAGGGAAGTATGTTTATCGTACTGAGCAACAAGAGGATATCAAATCCCATTTACAAGAATATATGCATAAATTTTTCCCTCATGCAAAATTAGAATATTTCACATAATTTTATTATGTCAACGAAATCTGTTCTCTTTTTAATTAAAATCTTGTCCTTCTTTCCCCTCTTCTGTCATATATTAGAATTTGAGGGGGAGGACAAGCGATGTTTCATTTGTTTGACAAAGCCATTTTAGGCATGTCAATTTTACGTTTATTATCAGGAACGATTGAAATTATTGTTGCGTTGGTCATATTAAAATTAAATCATGTTGAAAAAGCATTAATGATCAATAGTATGTTAGCTATTGTAGGACCAATCATTTTAATTTTAACAACATCTATTGGTTTAATTGGACTTGCGGACAAAATATCCCTTACTAAAATCTTTTGGATTGTTATTGGCATTTGCTTTATTCTCTATGGAGTCAATAGTAAATAGGTAAAACCTTTCATTTAACATCTGGAATACAATCTCTAATATTACGATTTTCTTGATAGATGGACAAGTGCTTTAAAAACCGTTTTATTATCCATCTCATTCATTCCTTCTATGAAGAACAAACCAGTGTTGCTATTGGAGTGTTCTTTATAAATTGTAATGGTATCCCCTGGTAATGCTTCATTAATAAAATGCATTTCTATTGATTGAATTTGATTTTGTTTATGTTCGTCGATTGAAAAACAATCCATAATGAAATCTACATATTTTGAATTATTTAAATGGCCATTAAAATCAATATCACTATACCCTATCACTTTTTTATAGACTTCTTTTAACTGTCCAAACCCCTTTAATTTACCAAGTCTCACATCAATAGCACGTTCTTTGATCTTTTCTGGATATTGTAAGCCGATTGTTTCTGCTCGTTTTAACCGTCTTTCTTTAAGATCCATAATAACCCATACAGATACAGCACGGATTATAATATTGCCATTTTTATCCCTAACAAGAAAATCTCTTTGGAACTCAACTCGATTTGGTTCAATTGGCCATGTTTCGATGGTCATTTCTTCATCCCATTTTGGCATTCGTTCAATATCAACGCGAATTCTCAAAAGAATCCATGCTACTCCGAACTCCTTCGCTAATCGTTCAATCCCATAACCTAAATGATCTGCCGCAAGACTAGCCACATCTTGAAAATAACTGAATAGTGAACTAAGTTTCAAATGCCTAGTAAAATCTACATCTCTTAAATCAACATGACTTTTTGTACGGAAAATACTTTCTTTTACTGTACTCATTGTCTACTTCCTCTCTAATGCACTTAGAAATTTATACTTTAACAATAATCTATCAGAAATAGAACTCATTTTCTATTTTCTTCTTTCGTTTGTCATCTAAAGTTTAATGAAGTCTTTCCACAGAAGAAGCAGTAATTTTTTTAAGATAAATGTAAGAAAATATAAAAAACGCCTTATATTAAGGCGTTTCAGACTGTCGACAAACCCCAACTCAAATGCTTCATTTGAGTTGGGATTTGTCTTTTTTTGCTCATCATTTTCTAAGATTCTTATCTTATTTAGGCTGGACATGGTCTTTTCCATGTCCAGTTT